>NZ_LZJA01000019.1:0-31893 GCF_001666785.1 Mycobacterium sp. E3305
CCCAGCCCGCCGCAGGGTGTCTGGCACCTCGGGCCCCTGCCAATTCGCGCGTACGCGCTGTTCATCATCACCGGGATCGTGGTGGCGCTGTTGATCGGCGCCCGCCCACCAGCCCGAACGGCACCACCCACAACGCGATGTCATAGATGACGCCGCGCTGTCCGCCGCGGGCCTCCCAGCGGCGGTCGCCGATCAACAGCGCCACCACGATCCCGGTGATGATGAACAGCGCGTACGCGCGAATTGGCAGGGGCCCGAGGTGCCAGACACCCTGCGGCGGGCTGGGAAAGTACGTCGGCAACGTCGTCATCGGGCGGACGCCTTCTGCCGGACGCCGGCGGCCAGTTCCTCGGTCAGTTCCCGCAGCGCGGGCAGGCCACCCGCACCGAGCGCCGACACCAGCGCCGAACCGACGATCACGCCGTCGGCGTAGCTGCCGATTTGGGCGGCCTGCTCGCGCGACCGCACCCCGAGGCCGACGCCGACGGGTATGTCCGACACCGCCTTCACGCGCTGCACCAACTCGGGCGCGGCCTGCGACACCGCGTCACGCGCCCCGGTGACGCCCATCGTGGAAGCGGCGTAGACGAATCCGCGTGACGCGTCGACGGTCATGGCCAACCGTTCCGGCGTCGACGACGGCGCGACGAGAAAAATGCGGTCCAACCGATGCTCCTCAGCTGCCGTCAGCCACTGCCCGGCTTCGTCGGGGATGAGGTCAGGAGTGATCAAGCCGTGCCCGCCAGCCGCCGCGAGGTCACGCGCGAACGCGTCGACCCCGTAGCGCACCACGGGATTCCAATAGGTCATCACCACCGCGCGGCCGCCGGCCGCACTGATCGCCTCGACCGCGGCAAGCGTGTCCCGGACCCGCACCCCGCCCTGCAGCGCGGCCTCGGTGGCGCGGGCGATGGTCGGCCCGTCCATGCCGGGGTCCGAGTAGGGCACGCCGACTTCGATGATGTCGCAACCGGATTCGACCAGGGCGAGCATTCCGTCCACCGAGCCCGGCACATCTGGATAGCCGGTGGGCAGGTAGCCGATCAGGGCCGCGCGATTCTCCTTGCGGCACATGTCGAAGACCGGCCCCAGCCTGCTGGCATGCCTCTGCTGAACGCTCATCGCTCGCCGGGTCCCATCAGGCCGAACCATTTCGCGGCGGTCTCGACATCCTTGTCACCGCGGCCCGACAGGTTCACCACGATGATCGAGCCCTGCCCCAATTCGAGGCCCAGCTTGACCGCGCCGGCGACCGCGTGGGCCGATTCGATGGCCGGGATGATGCCCTCGGAGCGGCACAGCAGCGCGAATGCGTCCATCGCCTCCGCGTCGGTGATCGGCCGATATTCCGCGCGCCCGATCTCCTTGAGGTACGCGTGCTCGGGGCCCACGCCCGGATAGTCGAGACCCGCTGAGATCGAATGCGATTCGATGGTCTGGCCGTCCTCGTCCTGCAGCAGGTAGGAGAACGACCCCTGGAACGCGCCCGGCGAACCACCGGCGAAAGTCGCGGCGTGCCTTCCGGTCTCGACGCCATCCCCGGCCGCCTCGAAGCCCACCAGGCGCACCCCCGGATCGTCGATGAACGGGTGGAAGATGCCGATGGCGTTGGATCCACCGCCGACGCAGGCCACGACGGCGTCGGGCAACCGGCCCGCCTGGGCCTGGATCTGCACGCGCGCCTCCAACCCGATGATCCGCTGGAAATCGCGCACCATCGCGGGGAAAGGATGCGGCCCGGCGGCGGTGCCGAAGCAGTAGTAGGTGTTGTCGGCGTTGGTCACCCAGTCACGGAACGCCTCGTTGATGGCGTCTTTGAGCGTCTTGGATCCGCTCTCCACCGACACCACCTCGGCGCCCAGCAGTCGCATCCGTGCCACGTTGAGCGCCTGGCGCGCGGTGTCCACGGCGCCCATGTAGATGACGCACTCCAGGCCCAGCAGGGCGCACGCGGTGGCCGTGGCGACGCCGTGCTGCCCGGCCCCGGTCTCGGCGATGACCCGGTTCTTGCCCATCCTCTTCGCCAGCAGCGCCTGACCGAGGACGTTGTTGATCTTGTGAGAACCGGTGTGGTTCAAGTCTTCTCGCTTGAGGAAGATGCGCGCCGATCCGGCATGCTCGGACAGCCGGGTGGCCTCGTACAGCGGCGAAGGCCGGCCGGCGTAGTTGGCCTGCAAGTCGTCCAGGGTGTCCAGGAAATCGGGGTTGATGCGTTCCTTCTCGTAGGCGGCGGTGACCTCTTCGATCACCGCCATCAACGCCTCGGCCACGTAGCGGCCGCCATACACGCCGAAATGGCCACCAGCATCGGGTTCGTGGCTGGTGGGTTCGGCGACGGCTGCACTCGGAAGGGGAAGGTCCGGGCGGGACAGATTGACCATCACCAAGGCTCTACGCGGGGACGGCTCATGAGGTTCAACGTTTCAGCGCCGGGACTCTTCAAGTGACTTGACGACTAGCGAGACGGTTTCGGACAAGACGGGTGGGTCCCCGCGGTGACCAGGTCGGCGACCGCGGCGCGCGGGTCACCGCTTTTGACCAGACCCTCGCCGACCAAGACGGCGTCCGCACCCGCTCCGGCGTACGCCAACAGGTCGCCGGTGCCGCGGACCCCGGACTCGGCGATCCTGATCACGTTGCTCGGCAGCCCGGGAGCGATGCGCGCGAAGCAATCCCGGTCGACCTCCAGCGTCGCGAGATCGCGTGCGTTGACACCGATTACGTTGGCCCCGGCCTTCAGCGCCCGGTCGGCCTCCTCCTCGGTGTGCACCTCGACGAGGGCCGTCATGCCGAGTGATTCGGTGCGGTCCAACATCGACACCAACGCCGACTGGTCGAGCGCGGCAACGATGAGCAGCAGCATGTCGGCGCCGTGCGCGCGGGCTTCGTGGATCTGATACGGCTGCACGACAAAGTCTTTGCGCAAGACCGGGATCGAGACGGCCGCGCGAACCGCGTCCAGGTCGTCGAGCGATCCGTGAAAGCGCCGCTCCTCGGTCAAGACGCTGATGATCCGGGCACCACCGTCCTCGTACGCGCGGGCCAGCTTCGCCGGATCGGCAATGGTCGCCAGGGAACCCGCCGACGGACTGGCGCGCTTGACCTCGGCGATGACACCGATGCCGGGCTCGCGCAGGGCGGCCATCACATCGCGCGGCGGCGGCGCGGCGGCAGCGGCGGCTTTGATTTCGGAAAGGCTGATGAGGGCTTCGCGCGCCGCAACGTCGGCCCGGACTCCCTCGAGGATGGAGTCAAGCACGGTAGCCGGACTCATGCCTGTTGCTTCCCTTCGCGCCGTTACCCATCGTCACCCCGCGGCCAACCTGACAACCCTGAGCCGATTGCGACGACGTGAATGAAGGGTAGCGGCCCTCGGCTCGCGGCCCGTCACCGACCCTCGGTGTCCGAGTCGCGCGGCCGATCGATCGGGTCCCGCGTCGGGTCACAGCCCTCGTCAAGCGCGTCCCAGATCATCCGCTCCGACATTTTCGGCGTCTCCGGCTTCTCCAGCATCGCGCCATCGGCGTCGTCGCGGAGCGCATTTGAGCGGCGCGTCGCGGGCGCGGCGTACTTTTCCGCGCTCAACCGGGTCGCGCCGGCGTCGCCGGCCGACCGCAGCAACAGGACGGCCGCGACAAGGGTGCATGCGGCGGCGGCCACTGCGATGCCCGCGCCGACGTAGCGCCGCTCGCTGCCCACCAGCGACATCACGGCGACATGCGCCAGGTCGGCCCCGCGCACGGCGACGTCCGGCAGCGCCCACAGGCTGACCCCGAGATATCCGACCGCCAGGCTCGCCAGCGCCAGTAGCCCCGCCAGCACCCGCAGCGGCCAGCCGCGCACCGCGATCGCCGCCACAGCCGTCGCCAGCATGAGCACCGCCAACGGCAGCAGCGCCGTCGACCACGACGCGCCGGACAGCGTCACCTCGCGGGGCGGGCTCAGCCCGTCGAACGACCGGATCACCACCCACGGCAGCCGCGACGCCGCCCATAACGCCGCGGCGGACAGCACCAGCAACGCCTGCGCCACCCCGACGGACAGCCGCGCACGCCGCGGCGCCTCAGCCATGGTGGTCGGCATCCGGGGCGGTGAGGGTCTCGGCGGCGGCGATCGCGTTGAGCACCGCGCGCGCCTTGTTCGAGGCCTCGGTGTACTCGTACGGGCCGTTGGAGTCGGCCACCACCCCGCCGCCGGCCTGAACATAGGCCGTGCCGTCACGCATCAACGCGGTCCGGATCGCGATCGCGAAATCGGCGTTGCCGGCGAAGTCGAGGTAACCGACCACACCGCCGTAGAGCCCGCGCCGCGTCTTCTCCACCTCTTCGATCAGCTCCATGGCCCGCACCTTCGGCGCGCCCGACAGCGTGCCGGCCGGAAAGCACGCCGTCACGGCGTCCAGGGCGGTCCGCCCCTCGGCGAGCATCCCGGTCACCGTCGACACCAGGTGCATGACGTGGCTGTAGCGCTCGATGTGGCTGTAGTCCTCGACGCGCACGGTGCCCGGCGCGCACACGCGGCCAAGGTCGTTGCGCCCCAGGTCGACCAGCATCAGGTGCTCGGCGCGCTCCTTCTCGTCGGCGAGCAGTTCCTTTTCCAGCAGCTGGTCCTCTTCGTCGGTCTGCCCGCGCCACCGGGTTCCGGCGATCGGATGCGTCGTCGCCCAGCCGTCGTGCACGGTGACCAGCGCCTCGGGGCTGGAGCCGACGACCGAAAAGTCCGTTCCGCCACTGCCATCCGGGACGTGCAGCAGGTACATGTAGGGGCTCGGATTGGTGACCCGCAGCATCCGGTACACGTCGATCGGATCGACGTCGGTGTCCATCTCGAAGCGCTGGGAGGGGACGACCTGGAACGCCTCGCCGGCGGCGATCTGCTCGACGAGGTAGTCGACGATCTTGCCGTATTCCTCGACGCTGCGCTGCGAGCGATACCGTGGCTCGGGCCTGTCGAACGTGGCGACCGTGGACGGCAGCGGCTGACCCAGCGCCGCGGTCATCACGTCCAGCCGGGCGACCGCGTCGTCGTAGGCCTGGTCGACGCGCTCGTCGGTGCCGTTCCAGTTCACCGCGTTGGCGATCAGCGTGATGGTGCCCTCGTGGTGGTCGACCGCGGCCACGTCGGTGGCCAGCAGCAGCAACATGTCCGGCAGGTACAGGTCGTCGACCGCCAGCTCGGGCAACCGCTCCAGCCGCCGCACCATGTCGTAGGCGAACAGACCGACCATGCCGCCGGACAGCGGCGGCAGCCCGGGCAGCGCGCCGGTGGCCAGCAGCTCGCACGTGGCCCGCAGCGCGTGCAGCGGGTCGCCGCCGGTGGGCGCGTCCTGCGGCACGGCGCCCAACCACACCGCCTCGCCGTCGCGGACGGTCAGCGCCGACGGCGCACCGGCACCGATGAAGGACCAGCGCGACCAGGATCGGCCGTGCTCGGCCGATTCCAGCAGGAACGTGCCGGGGCGATTGGCGGCCAGTTTGCGGTAGGCCGACAGTGGTGTCTCGCTGTCGGCCAGCACCTTGCGGGTCACGGGAACCACGCGGTGCTCGGCCGCCAGCAGGCGAAAGTCCTCTCGTGAGGTCGTCTCGGCGAGGTGGGCGTGCACCGAACCATCCTCCCAGATGGGTCGCCGGGGCTCGCGTGCGTAGCGTCGGCTGCGCTTTCCCTGGGGCCAAAACTCGCCGTGGCGTTACGCTCGCGGCATGAAAACTGGTGACACGGTCGAGGACTTCGAACTTCCCGATCAGACGGGCGCGCCGCGCAGGCTCAGCGAGCTGCTGTCCGGGGGGCCGGTGGTGCTGTTCTTCTACCCCGCCGCGATGACGCCCGGCTGCACCAAGGAGGCCTGTCACTTCCGGGACCTGGCCGCGGAATTCGCGGCCGTGGGCGCCAATCGGGTGGGCATCAGCGCCGATCCGGTCCAGAAGCAGGCCAAGTTCGCCGACATGCAGAAGTTCGACTACCCGCTGCTGTCGGACACCGAGGGCACGGTCGCCACGCAGTTCGGCGTCAAGCGCGGCCTGCTCGGCAAGCTGATGCCGGTCAAGCGAACCACCTTCGTCATCGACACCGATCGCACGGTGCTCAACGTGATTTCGAGCGAGTTCAGCATGGACACCCATGCCGACAAGGCGTTGGAGACACTGCGCGGCCGGTCAGCGGCTACGGGCTGACCGCCAGGAACACGTAGGCGGCGAGCAGCACCAGATGCAGCTCGCCCTGCAGCCGGGTGGCGCGCCCGGGAACGACCGTCAGCATGCTGATCACAACGGTCAGCGCCAGCAGCACCAGCTGGATGGGTCCCAGCCCGAGCACCAGCGGTCCCTTGAGCCAGATCGACGCCAGCGCGATCACCGGGATCGTGAGCCCGATGCTGGCCATCGCCGAGCCGTACGCCAGGTTCAGGCTGGTCTGGATCCGGCCCTGCCGCGCGGCCCGCGCGGCCGCCAGGGTCTCCGGCAGCAACACCAGCGTGGCGATCACCACGCCGACGAACGACTGCGGGAAGCCGACCGCGGTCACCGCGTGCTCGACGGCCGGCGACTCCTCCTCGGCCAGCCCGACCACCGCGACGAGGGCGACCAGCAGCAGCCCCAGGCTCCCCAGCGCGGCGCCGCGGCTCGGCGGCTCGGCATGGCTCTCGTCCTCGAAGAGCCGCTTCTTCTGGCCCTTCTGCGCGACCGGCAGGAAGAAGTCGCGGTGCCGCACCGTCTGCGTGAAGACGAAGACCAGGTACACCAGCAACGACGCGACCGCCGCGAACGCCAGCTGGCCCGGCGAGAATTCGCGGCCCACCTGGCTGGTGGTGAACGACGGCAGCACCAGGCTCAGCGTCGCCAGCGTGGTGACCGTGGCCAACGCGGCGCCGCTGCCCTCGGCGTTGAAGAGCGTCACCCCGTAGCGCCGGGAGCCGAGCAGCAGCGACAGCCCCGCGATGCCGTTGGTGGTGATCATCGCCGCGGCGAAGACGGTGTCCCTGGCCAGCGTCGCGGCCTCGTTGCCCCCGGACGCCATCAGCGAGACGATGAGCGCCACCTCGATCACCGTCACCGCGGCCGCCAGGATCAGCGAGCCGAACGGCTCACCGGCCCGGGCCGCGACAACCTCCGCGTGGTGCACCGCCGCCAGCACGGAGCCTATGAGCAACGCCGCCACCAGCGCGACCAGCATCGGGCCCAGCTTCTCGCCCCAGATCACGGCCAGCACGGCGACGGCTAGCAGCGGCACGACCGCGGTCCACGACACCCGACTCAACATCGCCCGCCATTCTCATCCACGGCTCGCGACGCGGCGACTTCGGACCTCGGTCCCGATCCCCCGGCCCGTGCGACGACGATGCCCGACACCCTGAGCCGAAAGTCCTCGGACGTCCGCGACCAAAGCCCCTACGTTTGCGCGACGGGGTTTCATACGGTCGCAACATTCGCCTCGGCTTCACACGGGCTCGGCCGGACGGAAGTCAATACAGCCATATCCGAACGCTGAGCTCTCAGCGCGGCCGGAGCAAAAGGGGGAGCGGTGTTTGCTATCCATATCACCGCCGAAAGTGGCACCAATGGTCCGATTCCAAACCATCTCCGCAGTGCGAGAACCGAGGATCGCGACGCCTGGGTTTCCAAGGCGCTCTGCCGCACCGGCGACCCAGACGGGTTGTTCGTTCGCGGCGCCGCCCAGAGAAAGGCAGCGACGATCTGCCGGCGCTGCCCAGTGGTCCTGGAGTGCGGCGCCGACGCGCTCGACAACCGGGTCGAGTGGGGCGTTTGGGGCGGCATGACGGAACGCCAGCGACGCACCCTGCTCAGGCAGCACTCCGACGTGGTGTCTTGGATCGACTTCCTGGCCGCCGCCCGGGCGCAGCGTCGCACCGCGATTTAGCAACCCGGGGCGCGCCGCCCGGGCATCAACCTACGACTCCGGTTGCAGCAGCAGGTCGGCGTCGAAGCAGCTGTGGTCGCCGGTGTGGCAGGCGCCGCCCACCTGGTCGACCGTCAGCAGCACGGTGTCCCCGTCGCAGTCCAGCCGCACCGAGTGCACGTATTGGGTGTGGCCGGACGTCGCGCCCTTGACCCACTGCTCGCCGCGCGACCGCGAAAAATAGGTCGCCTCACGGGTTTCCAGGGTGCGGGCCAGCGCCGCGTCGTCCATCCAGGCGACCATCAGCACGTCCCCGGTGCCGCGCTCCTGCGCGACGGCGGCGATCAGGCCTTCGGCGTTGCGCTTCAGCCGCGCGGCGATCTGCGGGTCGAGCGTCATCGCACCGTGATCCCTTCCGCGGCCATGGCGGCCTTCACCTGGCCGATGGTCAGCTCCCGGAAGTGAAAGACGCTGGCCGCCAGCACCGCATCGGCACCGGCGGCGACGGCGGGCGCGAAGTGTTCGGCCGCGCCGGCACCCCCGCTGGCGATCACCGGCACCGTGACCGCCGAGCGCACCGCCCGCAGCATCGGCAGGTCGAACCCGGCCTTGGTGCCGTCGGCGTCCATCGAGTTCAGCAGGATCTCCCCGACGCCCAGATCGGCGCCGCGCGAAGCCCACTCGACAGCGTCGATCCCCGTCCCGCGGCGTCCGCCGTGCGTGGTGACCTCCCAGCCCGACGGCGTCGGCACCGACTCCGGGGGCACCGTGCGGGCGTCGACCGACAGCACGATGCATTGCGAACCGAATTGCCTTGCCATTTCTTCCAACAGGTCGGGGCGGGCGATCGCGGCGGTGTTGATCGAAACCTTGTCGGCCCCGGCACGCAGCAAGACGTCGACGTCGGCCACCGTGCGCACGCCGCCGCCGACGGTCAGCGGGATGAAGACCTGCTCGGCCGTGCGGCGCACCACGTCCAGCATCGTGGCCCGACCCGACGAGGAGGCGGTGACGTCGAGAAAGGTGAGCTCGTCGGCGCCTTCGGCGTCGTAGGCGGCGGCGAGTTCGACGGGATCGCCCGCGTCGCGCAGGTTTTCGAAGTTGACCCCCTTGACCACCCGCCCGGCGTCGACGTCCAGGCACGGAATCACCCGCACCGCAAGCCCATTACCGGAAGACATCTCAGAAGTCCTCCGGCCGGCCGGTGCTGCGCAACACCTCGAGTATCTCGGCGTGGGCGCGGGGCCCGGCGGCCAGCGCGGAATCCGACGCGGGCGTCCACGGTTCGCCGTGGACGTCGGTGACGACGCCGCCCGCCGCCCGCACCAACGCCACCCCGGCGGCGTGGTCCCACACGTGGCCGCCGAAACTGATCGAGCCGCCGAGAACCCCGTCGGCGACGTAGGCGAGGTCGAGTCCGGTGGAGCCGTGCATGCGCAACCGCGACGAGACCCGGCTCAGGTTCTCCAGCACGGCGATGCGATACCGCCCCGGGAACCGGCCCCGCGCGTCGGCGCTGAACGAGCCGGCACCGATCAGGGCGTCGGCCAGGTCGATATCGGCCAGGGGTGGTTGCGCAACAGCGTTTTTCATCAGCGGACCGCCGACCACCGCGGTGTAGCGCTGGTCGACGAAGGGCAGCCAGGTCAGGCCCGCCACCGGGTCGCCGTGGTGCAGCAGGCCGAGCAGGATCCCCGCCATCGGCGACCCTGCCGCATAGTTGAACGTGCCGTCGACGGGGTCCAGCACCCACACCCACTCCGAGTCGACGTCGGCGCCGCCGTACTCCTCGCCGTGCACACCGATGCCGGTCGACTCTTCCAGCGCGCCGACCACCTGCCGCTCGATCGCGAGGTCGACGTCGGTGGCGAAGTCGTTGCCCTTCTTCTGGACCGCCGAATCGGCGCGGTGGCCGGCCAGGAACGGCTCGGTGGCGTCGTCGAGGATCGCCGAGGCCGTCCGTACCAACGCGTCCAGGTCCGCCACGGCGCTACCCCGCTACCGCGGCCAGGGCCTGTGGCAGCGTGAACCGCCCGGCGTAGAGGGCCTTGCCCACGATCGCGCCCTCGACCCCGCGGTCGGTCAGCGTCGCGATCGCGCGCAGGTCGTCCAGGCTCGACACGCCGCCGGAGGCGATCACCGGGGCGTCGGTGCGGCCGGCGACGGCGGCCAGCAGGTCGAGGTTGGGGCCGCCCAGCGTGCCGTCCTTGGTGACGTCGGTGACGACGAACCGCGAACAGCCTTCGCCGTCAAGGCGTTCCAGGACCTCCCACAGGTCGCCGCCGTCGGTCTCCCAGCCGCGTCCGCGCAGCCGTTGCTGCCCGTCGACGGTCTGGACGTCCAGCCCGACCGCGACCTTCTCGCCGTGCTCGGCGATCGCGCGCGCGCACCACTGGGGGTTCTCCAGGGCCGCCGTGCCCAGGTTCACCCGGGCGCAGCCGGTGGCCAGCGCGGCGGCCAGCGAATCGTCGTCGCGAATGCCGCCGGACAGCTCCACCCGCACGTCGAGCTTGCCGACCACCTCGGCCAGCAGTTCGCGGTTGGAGCCGCGCCCGAACGCCGCGTCCAGGTCGACCAGGTGGATCCACTCCGCGCCGTCACGCTGCCAGCCCAGCGCCGCGTCCAGTGCCGAGCCGTACTCGGTTTCACTGCCCGCCTTGCCCTGCACCAGTCGCACGGCGCGGCCCTCGACCACGTCGACCGCGGGCAACAAGATCAACACATTCCCTCCCGAGCCGTTCTTCACAGAGCATCAATCCAGTTGCGCAGCACGGCCGCACCCGCGTCCCCACTCTTTTCCGGGTGAAACTGGGTGGCCGACAGCGGTCCTTGCTCGACGGCGGCCAGGAAGGGCACCCGGTGGGTGGCCCAGGTCAGCACGGCCTCGGGCGAGCCCTCCCAGCGCTGCGCGGCGTAGGAGTGCACGAAGTAGAAACGGGTGTCCGCGTCCAGCCCCTTGAACAGGGTCGTCCCTCCCCCGGCGTCGACCACGTTCCAGCCCATGTGCGGGATCACCGGCGCGTCCAGCCGGGTGACCTCCCCGGGCCACTGGCCGCAACCCGTTGTCTGGACGCCGAATTCGACGCCGCTGGCGAACAAGATCTGCATGCCCACGCAGACCCCCAGCACCGGATGCCCGGCGGCGACCCGGTCGGCGATGATGCGGTCGCCCTTGACCCTGCGCAGGCCGGTCATGCAGGCCTCGAAGGCCCCGACACCGGGCACCACCAGCCCGTCGGCGGCGGCCGCGGCGTCGGCGTCGGCGGTCACCTCGACCGACGCGCCCGCCCGCTGCAGCGCGCGCTGGGCCGACCGTAGGTTGCCCGAGCCGTAATCCAGGACGACGACGGATGGTTTTGTCACAGAACACCTTTGGTGGACGGCACGTCCGACACCCTGGGGTCGGGCTCTACGGCCTGGCGCAACGCGCGGGCCACCGCCTTGAATTGCGCTTCGGTGATGTGGTGCGGGTCGCGCCCGTACAGGACGCGTACGTGCAGCGCGATGCGGGCGTTCATGGCGAGCGACTCGAACACGTGCCGGTTGATCACCGTGTGGTACGGCACCGAGCTGCCGGCGATGGTGGTGTGCAGCAGGTGATCCGGCTCGCCGGTGTGCACGAAGTAGGGCCGGCCCGACACGTCGACGACGGCGTGGGCCAGCGTCTCGTCCATCGGGATGAAGGCGTCGCCGAACCGGCGGATACCCCGCTTGTCGCCGAGGGCCTGCCCCAGCGCCTGTCCGAGCGCGATCGCGGTGTCCTCGATGGTGTGGTGCCCCTCGATCTCCACGTCGCCCTTGGTGCGCACGGTCAGGTCGAAGCTGGCGTGGCTGCCCAGTGCCGTCAGCATGTGGTCGTAGAACGGCACACCGGTGTCGACGTGGACCTGGCCGCTGCCGTCGAGGTCGAGTTCGATGACGATGTCGGATTCCTTGGTGCGGCGCTCTATACGCGCGCGCCGGGTCGCAATGGTGGTCACGGGGCTCCTACTGGGGTGGCTGGTGCCAGTTCGGTGGCGGCGATCTGGGCGCTGGCCCGCAGGAAGGCGTCGTTCTCCTCGGCCAGCCCGGTCGTGGCGCGCAGGTAGCCGGGAATCCCGACGTCGCGGATCAACACGCCGGCGTCCAGGTAGCGCCGCCAGGCGGCCGGGGCGTCGGCGAACTGCCCGAACAGCACGAAATTCGCGTCGCTGGGAATCACCCGAAAACCCATGCCGCTCAACGCTTTCGTGACGCGTTCGCGTTCGGCGATCAGCGTGGCGACACTTCCCAGGGTGTCGTCGGCGTGGCGCAGCGCGGCGCGGGCCGCGGCCTGGGTGACGGACGAGAGGTGATACGGCAACCGAACCAGCAGCATCGCGTCGATCACCGCGGGGGTGGCGACCAGGTAGCCGAGCCGCCCGCCGGCGAAGGCGAACGCCTTGCTCATGGTGCGCGTGACGACGAGCTTGGTCGGATATTCGCGCACCAGCCCGACGGCGCTGGGCTCGGAGGAGAACTCGCCGTAGGCCTCGTCGACGATCAAGATGCCCGGCACCGCGTCGAGCAGGCGCCGCAGATCCGGCAGCGAAACGCTCTGCCCGGACGGGTTGTTGGGGCTCGCGATGAACACCACGTCAGGCCGGCGGTCGGTCACCGCGGCCACGGCCGCGTCGACGTCGAGGCTGAAGTCGTCGGCGCGGACGCCCTCCAGCCACTCGGTGCGGGTGGCGTCGGAGATGATCGGGTGCATCGAGTAGGACGGGACGAACCCGATCGCGGTGCGCCCCGGCCCGCCGAACGCTTGCAGCAGCTGCTGCAGGATCTCGTTGGATCCGTTTGCCGCCCAGACGTTTTCGGGCCCGACGGGCACACCGGTCTGGATGGTGAGGTAGCCGGCCAGATCGCGGCGCAGGGCGGACGCGTCGCGATCGGGATAACGATGCAGGTCGGCGGCCGCCTCGGCCACCGACCGCACCACGTCGTCCACCAGCGCCGGGCTGGGCGGGTGCGGGTTCTCGTTGGTGTTCAGCCGCACCGGGACGGCCAATTGCGGTGCGCCGTAAGGCGATTTGCCACGCAGGTCCTCGCGCAGGGGTAGGTCGTCGAGCGTCGGCTCCCGCGGTTCGGTCATCGCTCGAACCTCCGCCGGATCGCCTCGCCGTGCGCCGGCAGGTCTTCGGCCTTGGCCAACGTGACCACGTGCCCGGAGACGTCCTTGAGCGCGGCCTCGGTGTAGTCGACCACGTGGATGCCCCGCAGGAAGGTCTGAACGGACAGTCCGCTGGAGTGCCGGGCCGAGCCCGCGGTCGGCAGCACGTGGTTGGATCCGGCGCAGTAGTCGCCGAGGCTCACCGGCGAGTAGGGGCCCACGAAAATGGCTCCGGCCGAACGGATTCGGGCGGCCACCGCCGGGGCGTCGGCGGTCTGGATCTCCAGGTGCTCGGCGGCGTAGGCGTTGACCACCCGGACGGCGGCGTCCAGGTCGTCGACCAGGATGATCGCCGACTGGCGGCCACCGAGCGCGGCGGCCACCCGGTCGCGGTGCACCGTCGTGCGCAGCTGCGCGGCCACCTCGGCGGCGGTCGCGGCGGCCAGGTCCTCGCTGGGCGTGACCAGCACGCTGCCCGCCATCTCGTCGTGTTCGGCCTGGCTGATCAGGTCGGCGGCCACGTGGGTCGGGTCGGCGGTGTGGTCGGCGAGGATGGCGATCTCGGTGGGCCCGGCCTCGGCGTCGATGCCCACCCGGGAGCGGCACAGCCGCTTGGCGGCGGTGACGTAGATGTTGCCGGGCCCGGTGATCATGTCGACCGGCGCGAGGTCAGAGCCGTCCATATCGGTTCCGCCGTAGGCCAGCAGCGCGACCGCCTGCGCGCCGCCGACGGCCCACACCTCGTCGACCCCGAGCAGGCGCGCGGCCGCGAGGATCGTCGGGTGCGGCAGTCCGTCGTAGCGGGCCTGCGGCGGGCTGGCCACCACCAGCGAGCCGACACCGGCGGTCTGCGCCGGCACCACGTTCATCACCACGCTCGACGGGTAGACCGCGTTGCCGCCCGGCACGTACAGGCCGACCCGCTCGACGGGGACCCACCGCTCGGTGACCGTCGCGCCCGGGCCCAGGGTGGTCGTGACGTCGGCGCGGCGCTGGTCTGCGTGCACGGCGCGGGCGCGTTCGATCATCACCCGCAGGGCCTCGACGACGTCGGGATCCAGGCCGGCCAGCGCCGCCTCCAGCGCGGCCCCGGGCACCCGGACGGCCGCGGGCCGCACCCCGTCGAACGACGCCCCGTACTCGAGCGCCGCCTCGGCGCCACGCTCGGCCACGTCCTGCACGATCGGCCGCACCTTGGGCACGACGCTCTCCACGTCGGCGCCCCCGCGTGGCAGCGCGGACCGCAATCGGGCAGCCGTCAGTTCGACGCCCCGCAGGTCGATGCGGGCCATCACGGGTACTGAAGCGGTACTCATTGCCTCCATTGTCCCAGAGCAGCTCAAGTTGTTATCCGACCGGTACAGTGCCCGTGGAAGGCCCACACGACTCAGGGAGCCGTCATGTCCGCGAAGGATCACCCCAATAACGCTCCAGGCGTCCCGATGGTGTTCCCGCCCTGGTTCGAGCGCTTCCAGATCAAGTATTTCAATCCCGCGGTCAAGCCGATCGCCCGCTTTCTGCCCGGGACCGCGACCATCAAGCATCGCGGCCGCACCTCCGGCACCCCGTACGAGACGATCATCACCCCGTACCGCAAGGGCAACGTGCTGGCGATCGCGCTCGGCCACGGCAAGACGAACTGGGTCAAGAACGTGCTGGCGGCCGGTGAGGCCGACGTTCAGTTCGGCCGCGACCGCGTGGTGCACATCACCAACCCGCGCATCCTGCCGGCCGGCACCGAGGGTCCCGACGCCGAACGGCTGCCGCGGATGGCCCGGATGCAGCTGCGCCGCATCGGCGTGTTCGTCGGCGACATCGCCTGAGACCCGGGCCCGCTGTTGCGGCGGCGTTCGCGGCTTTTTCTTGCGTTGACAGCTTCTGGCGTGCGCGCACGGCTTTGCGCGTGCGCTCATGGCGGCGACACGCGGCCGGGACCCGCCCTGGGCGCACGCCCGACGCCCGGAATGCACGCCCGACGGCGCTACGCGCGGGTGAAGACGGTCTTTCCGGTCATCGTCGGCCAGGCCGAGGGGGCGTCTTCCCACGCGACGACGCGGTCGACCGCCGGCGACACGTCCAGGCCGCCCGCGAGCAGGTCGAGCACCCGCGGGATCACCGTGCGCGCGCTGACGCGGCCGGTGACGAACCGCACGCCGCGTGAGTACATCGGCAGCAACGGCATCTCGACTTTGTATTCGGGGTAGATCCCGGTGTCGGTGCACACGCCGTCCGGCCAGGTGGCGCGCAGCGTCGCCGCCAGCAGGGTCGCATCGCTGGTGGTGTGCACGGTGACCGGGTAAGCGCCCCACGACTTGTCGGGTTTGGCGGCATCATGGACCACCGCGCCGAGCTTCTCGGCGGCGGCCAGCCGCTGCGGGTCGGTGTCGACGTAGTCGACGTGGGCCCCGAGCGCCGCGGCGATCGCGGCGGAATACAGGCCGATCGACAGCCGTCCGAGGACCAGGACGCGGCGATCGACGGGATCGAGCGTGTCCAGCTCCGCAGCGAACGGCCCGACGGTGCGCCAGCCGTCGGGAATGTTGTCCGACAGGGACGCGATCGAAACCGGGTCGACGGCGTCCGGAAACGGGATGAGCATCGCATCGGCGTACGGAACCAGCACCAGGTCCGACATGAACCCGCCGCCGTCCAGGCCGGCGATCGGCGCCATCCCGTAGGCCGCCATGAACGGCACCTCGCTGCACGAGCCGGTCACGCCGCGGCGGCATTCGCGGCAATCGCCGCAGTTGATCTGAAACGGCACCACGACGCAGTCGCCCACCCGGACGCCCGTGACGTCGTCGCCCACGGCGACGACCTCGGCCAGCCCTTCGTGCCCGACCGCATACCCCGGCGGCAACGGCAGCCGCCCGTTGCACACCGCGACGTCGAGGTCGCAACACGCCACCGCCAGCGGCCGCACCAGCGCCTGCCCGGGCGCGGTGATCTGCGGTTCGGGCACCTCGCGCCACGCGTAGCGCCCGGCTTCCTCGTACGTCAGCTGCCTCATCTCTGCATTCTTGAGTGATCACTCAAGTAAAGTCAATAGCATGCCGAGACCCGACCGCAGCCGCGCCGCGTTGGTCGAGACGGCCGCCACGCTGTTTCGCCGCCAGGGCTACGCGGCGACCGGGCTGAACCAGATCCTCGACGAGGCCGGCGTCAAACCCGGTTCGCTGTATCACCACTTCCCCCGGGGCAAGCAGCAACTGGCCGCGGCGGTCGTCGAAGCCGAAGGCACCGGCATCGAGCAGCTGCTGCGCCAATTCCTGGCGACCGGCCGGCCCGCGGCCGACATCGTCGACCGCTGGATCGACCTGCTGGCGGCCGGGTTGGCCGGCGACCGGCGCGACGGCTGCCCGATCGAACCGATCGCGACCGAGTCGGTGCACGCGAGCCCACTGGTGCGCGAGGCGTCGGCGCGTGCCTTCAGGGGCTGGTGCGCGGCGGTCGAGCAGCGGCTGCGCTCCGACGGCTGGTCCGAGGCAAAGGCCGAACAGGTTGCGCTGGCGGTGATCTCGCTGATCGAGGGCGCACTGATCCTGTCCCGGATCTCCGGTGACGCGGGCGCGCTGGAAGCCGCCAAGCCCGCCGCGCGGACGCTGCTGACGATGCGGATGTGAAGACTGTGACACCGGTGTCAAATCCGTTCGCGAGCAAGGACTTAGGACCCTACGGCGGCGCGCGGCGCGGCGAGACGATGACAGGTGCACAACCAACCCCTTGAGCAGAAGGGATCTCCCCATGGCCGACAACGACCTGACCGCCCGGTTCGAAAAAATCTCCACCGCCGCCAGGGAGGCCAACGACAAGGTGCGTGCCGCGGCGCAGCAGGCCCGTGAACAGGTCCAGGCGGACGCGGCCCACGCCCGCGACAGGGCAGACCAGGCCGCCGACCATTTGCAAGACCGGGCCTCAGCCGCTGACGATGACGCGTCGAAGCACTGGCGGGAAATCGCCGAGAAATGGAAGTCTCACGTCGCCAAGATCCGCAAAGACCTGGCCGAGAAGAATGCCCAGCACGAAGCCAAGGAGATGGACGCCTACGCCAACATGGCCATCGGCTACGCACTCGATACCATCGATTTCGCCGAGGCCGCCGTCTATGAAGCGGAATGTGCTGTGCTCGAAGCTCTTTCGGCACGCTCGGCCGCCGACGCGTTGGCGCGGGGATGACCGGCCGGTAAGTCCTACATGTCCAGGCCGATGTCGAGCGCGCGCACCGAGTGTGTCAGCGCGCCGACGGCCAGGTAGTCCACCCCGGTCGCTGCGTACGTGGCGGCGTTCTGAAGGCTGAGTCCGCCGGACGATTCGAGCAGCACCGCGGGGGCGCGCGCGTCGCGCCGCTGCACGGCCATCTGCGTCTGCCATACCGGGAAGTTGTCCAGCAGCACCAGTTCGGGCTTTTCGGCGAGCACCTCGTCGAGCTGTTCGAGGGAGTCCACCTCGACCTCGCACGGCAGGTCGGGCGCGGCGTCGCGCACCGCCCGCAGCGCGCCGACCACCGATCCCGCGGCCACCACATGGTTGTCTTTGATGAGCGCCGCGTCCCCCAGCCCCAGCCGGTGGTTGACACCCCCGCCGGCCCGCACCGCGTATTTCTGCAGCGCGCGCAGGCCCGGCAACGTCTTGCGGGTGTCGCGGATCTTGGCCTTGGTGCCGTCCACGGCCTCGACCCACGCCGCCGTCGTGGTGGCGATGCCCGACAGGTGACAGACCAGGTTCAGCATGGTCCGCTCGGCGGTCAGCAGGCCGCGGGTATCGGCGCGCACGGTCAGCACCGGCTCGCCGGGCTGCAGCCGAGCGCCGTCCTCGACGGCGTGCACCACCTCGTAGCCGCCGGCGAGGACGGCGTCGAGGACCAGCAGGGCGACCTCCACGCCCGCGATCACGCCGGGCTGCCGGGGCACCATCGACGCCGTGGCCACCGCGCCGGCGGGCACGGTCGCGAGCGTGGTGACGTCGGGCCCGTAGCGCAGGTCCTCTTCCAGCGCGCGCCGAATGATGTCCTGTGCGGCACTCCGTTCGTCGGGAAGCATCATCAGCCCACCGCCGCCAGCGCCTCCACCAGCACCGAGTTCCGGTCGTCGGCCAGCCGCAGCACGCTGCTGCGGCCCTGTTCGGGTGCGGGGTCCGGGTATTCCGCGCGGTGATGGCAGCCCCGGCTCTCGTTGCGGGCCAGGGCCGCCGCGGTCACCGCGCGGGCGGCGACGGCCAGCGCCACGTCCTCGAAATCGCGGCGGCCGGCGATGACGCGCGCCGGCGCACCCGCCAGCGCGTCCGACAGCCGCGTCAGCCCGGCGGCGTCGCGCACCACCGAGGCGTCGCGGCTCATCGTGGCCTGCAGTTCGGCGCGCTCGGGCGCGGTGTGGGCGCTGGGCTCCGGTGCGACCGCGCGGGTGCGGCCCGCCGCCGTCGCGTGCGCGGCCGCGGCCCTGCCGGCTCGGCCCCCCACCACCAGGCCTTCCAGCAGGCTGTTGGACGCCAGCCGGTTGGCGCCGTGCATGCCGGTGCGCGCCACCTCGCCGGCGGCGAACAGGCCCGGGAGTTCGGTCTGCCCGTGCACGTCGGTGACGACGCCGCCGCAGCTGTAATGCGCCCCCGGCACGACCGGGATGGGTTGGCGGACGGGGTCGATGCCGGCGGCCCGGCACGCGGCGGTCACCGTGGGGAAGCGGGCCGCGAAACCGGCGATGCCGCGGGCGTCGAGGAAGACGCACGGGTCGCCGGTGGCCTTCAGCCGCGTGTCGATGGCCGCGGCGACGACGTCCCGCGGCGCCAGGTCACCCATCGGGTGGACGCCGGCGGTGACCGAATTGCCTTGCGGGTCAACCAGTATGGCGCCCTCACCGCGGATGGCCTCGGTGACCAGCGGCCGCCGGCCGCCTGCCGCGCCGGCGTACAGCATCGTGGGATGGAACTGGATGAATTCCAGGTCGCTGACCGCCACACCGGCCCACAGCGCCAAGGCGATGCCGTCGCCGGTGGAGCCCTCGGGATTGGTCGTCGCGCCGTAGAGGTGCCCGAGCCCGCCGGAGGCCAGGATGACCGCGGGCGCGTGGATGATGCCGTAGCCGTCCGGGTTGCCGACGGAGACGCCGGTCACGGCGGTGCCGTCGTGCAGCACGCGCAGGCCGACGTGACCGGTGCGGATGTCCAGCAGCCGGGCGGCGTGGTCGAGCGCCCGCTGCACCTCGGCGCCGGTGGCGTCGCCGCCGGCGTGCACGATCCGCCGCCGGGAGTGCCCGCCCTCGCGCGTGACGTCCCAGCGGCCGGGCGCCGCCTCGTCGAATCGCGCTCCGGCGCCGACCAATTCGGACACCGCACGATAGCCGTCGGCGACGATCGAGGTCACCGCGTCGGGATCGCACAGGCCGGCGCCCGCGGTCACGGTGTCGGCGACATGGGCCTCGACGGAATCGTCGTTGTCGGGCAGGACCACGGCGATGCCGCCCTGGGCGTAGTGGGTCGCGGTCACCCCGCGCGCCTGGTCGGCCTTGCTCAGCACGACGACGCTGCGGCCGGCGCGGTGGGCGGCCAGCGCCGCGGCCAATCCCGCGACACCGGTGCCGATGACGACGACGTCAGCGCTGTGCGTCCAGGCCGGGCGGACGATCATTCACCACCGCCCGGCTGGCCGATCTCGATCATTCGCTGCACGCTGCGGCGGCCGGCCGCCGCGATCTCCGGGTCGACGTCGACTTCGTCGGCCCCGTCGACCAGGCAGCGCAGCAGCGCCGCCGGCGTGATCATCTTCATGTACTTGCACGAGGCCCGGTCGTTGACCGCGCGGAAGTCGACTTGCGGTGCGGCCCGGCGCAATTGGTGCAGCATGCCGACCTCGGTGGCGACCAGCACCTTGCGGGCGTGCGTTTGATGCGCCGCGTCGAGCATGCCGCCGGTGGACAGGATCTTGACCCGGTCCGCCGGGAAGGCGCCCTCGCCCGCGAGGTACAACGCCGAAGTGGCGCAACCGCATTCGGGGTGCACGTAGAGCTCGGCCTCGGGGTTCGCACGGGCCTGCTCGGAGAGCTCGTCGCCGTTGATGCCGGCGTGCACGTGGCACTCACCGGCCCACACGTGCAGGTTGGTGCGGCCGGTTACCCGGCGGACGTGCGCACCCAGGAACTGGTCCGGGCAGAACAGCACCTCGCGGTCGGGGTCGATGGATGCGACCACGTCGACGGCGTTGGACGAGGTGCAGCAGATGTCGGTGAGCGCCTTCACCGCTGCGGTGGTGTTGACGTAGGAGACGACAACGGCGCCGGGGTGCTCGTCCTTCCAGGCGCGCAGTTCGTCCGGGGTGATGGAATCCGCCAGCGAGCAGCCGGCCCGCTGGTCCGGGATGAGTACGGTCTTCTCGGGGCTCAGGATCTTGGCGGTCTCGGCCATGAAGTGCACGCCGCAGAACACGATGGTGTCCTCGGGAGCCTCGGCAGCGATCCGCGAGAGCGCCAGCGAATCGCCGACGTGGTCGGCGACGTCCTGGATGGCGGGCAGCTGGTAGTTGTGGGCGAGCACGGTGGCGCCGCGCAGCTTGGCCAGGCGGCGGATTTCGGCGGCCCATTGCTCGTCTCCCTCGACACCGGCGTAGCCGGCGGGCGAATTCGTGAGGTCGGCCATCATGTCTTCAGCGAGCGTGTCCATGCGATTGATAACCGTCACGGCGGCCCCTTTCAGCCCGGGAGGTTTTCGACTTATAATCGAAAACATGGGCCATACTAGCACTGAACACGAGGTGCTTGCGGTGGTGTTTCAAGTTCGCCGGGTAACCAACGGGCCGCGAACAGAGAAACCGCAGCTGAACGTGCTGTTGTGGCAGCGCGCCAAGGATCCGCAGCGGGGCGCCTGGTCGCTGCCCGGCGGGCGGCTGCGCACCGACGAGGACATGACCACCTCCGTCCTGCGACAGCTGGCCGAGAAGGTGGACCTCAAGGAACTGGCGCACCTGGAGCAGCTGGCGGTGTTTTCCGACCCCAACCGGGTGCCGGGCGCCCGCGTCATCGCGTCGACCTTCCTGGGGCTGGTGCCCTCCCCCGCCACTCCGGAACTGCCACCGGACACCCGTTGGCACCCGGTGAGCAGCCTGCCGCCGATGGCCTTCGACCACGGACCGATGGTGACACACGCCCACGCCCGGCTGATCGCCAAGTTGTCCTACACCAACCTCGGATTCGCCTTGGCGCCAAGGGAATTCGCGCTCTCCACGCTTCGCGACATCTACGGCGCCGCGCTGGGTTACCAGGTCGACGCGACTAACCTGCAACGGGTGCTGGTCCGCCGCGGCGTGATCAGCCAGACCGGCACCATCGCCCAGTCCGGCCGCAGCGGCGGGCGGCCGGCGGCCCTGTACCACTTCACCGATTCTCAGTTGCGCGTCACCGACGAATTCGCCGCGCTGCGACCGCCGGGTCAGTTTGACGCCGCCGAACGCCGCCCCGGATAGGCTTACGGGAAGCGTCGTCGGGTGACGCAGCCGCAAACCGGGTACCAGTGACGTGCATGACCTGGATCGCCCACCCAAGAAGTCGCTCACAGTGCGGCGATTACGTTTTGGTTACCTGCCGTTCGTGCGCGAGAATGCCGGATGGCCTAGAAGGGAGCCTCAATGGCTGAGCTCGGCAATCTGGCAGGCACGCGCGGGGCGGAGTGGATCGCCCGGCCGCCGCACGAGGAATTGCAGCGCAAGGTGCGACCGCTGCTGCCCTCGGACGACCCGTTCTACCAGCCGCCCCTCGGCTTCCAACACGCCGAACCCGGCACCGTCCTGCGCTCGCGCGACGTCGAGCTGGCTTTTCTCGGGCTGATCCCGCAGCCCGTCAAGGCCACCCAGCTGCTCTACCGGACCATGGACATGAACGGCGAGCCCGAGGCCGCCGCGACCACCGTGATCGTCCCTGCCGAGCTGGCCCCGGAACGTCCGTGCCCGCTGCTGTCGTACCAGTGCGCGATCGACGCCGTGTCGTCCCGCTGCTTCCCGTCGTACGCGCTGCGGCGCCGGGCGAAGGCCCTCGGCTCGATCGGCCAGCTCGAACTGTTCCTGATCACCGCGGCCGTCGCCGAGGGCTGGGCCGTGTCCGTGCCCGACCACGAGGGGCTGCGGGGCCTGTGGGGCGCCCCCTACGAACCCGGCTATCGCGTCCTGGACGGCATTCGGGCCGCCCTGGGCGCGGAACGCCTCGGGCTCTCGCCCTCGGCGCCGATCGGGCTGTGGGGGTACTCCGGCGGCGGGCTGGCCAGCGCCTGGGCGGCCGAGGTGTGCGCCGAGTACGCGCCCGAACTCAACATCGTCGGCGCGGTGCTGGGATCGCCCGTCGGCGACCTCGGCAACACCTTCCGCCGGCTCAACGGCAGTTTCCTGTCGGGCCTGCCTGCGCTGGTGGTGGCGGCCCTCGCCCACATCTACCCCGAGCTGGACCGGGTGATCAAGGAGCACAGCAACGAGGAGGGGCGTGCCCTGCTCGAGTCGCTGGAGAAGATGACCACGGTGGAGGCGGTCGTGAAGATGGCCGGCAAGAACATGGGCGACTACCTCGACGAGCCGCTCGATGCCATCCTGTCGACGCCCGAGGTCACGCACGTGTTCGAGAACATCAAGCTGGGTGTCGCGGTGCCGACGCCGCCGGTGTTGATCGTGCAGGCCGTCCACGACTACCTCATCGACGTGCACGACATCGACGTGCTCGCCGACGCCTATTCGGCCGGCGGCGCCCAGGTGACCTACCACCGGGACGCGTTCAACGAGCACATGCTGCTGCATCCGCTCTCGGCGCCGATGACGCTGCGCTGGCTCACCGACCGGTTCGACGGCCGGCCGCTGACCGAGCACCTGATCCGGACCACCTGGCCGACGATGTTCCACCCGATGACCTACGTCGGCATGGCGCGGCTCACCAAGATCGCGGCCAAGGTCATCCTCGGCCGCAGGATTCACCGCCGCCCGCTATGACCCGGGCGCTTCCGGGGCGCTGCCCGCTCCCACCGGGAGTGCATCGGAAGGCCGGTCGGGCGGCGGGGTAGCCCCCAGATCGTCGCGGGCGTCGGCGGCCGCGAGCACCGCATAGACCAGTGCGGCGATCGCGGCGGGCCACAGCAGCGTCAGCGCGATCCGCAGCGGATCGGTTGCGAAGAAGACCGGGGGCGCCTGGATGACGTAGGCCACCGACGGGCCCTTGGGCAGCGGCACCGCGTCGAAGTTCAACGCTCCGTACCTGATTCGGACCAGCGCCGCCCCGATGGCGGCCGCGACCGCGGCCGCGGCAACCAGGCCGGTCGCCAAGGCGACGACCATGCCCGGCCCCCGGCGCGCGCGCCATTGCCACGCCAGCGCCGGCGTCACCACCGCCGACACGGTGAGCAGGCCCAGCATCAGGCAGGGCGCGTCGAAGAAGTGCTGCGACTCGTTGCCGAGATAGTCGTGGACCCGTTCACCGGCGCGCGTGAGGGCCACCACGGCGTGGATCGGCGGGGCGATCCACGCCCACAGGGCGCCGACCAGCACACCCGCCGCCACCGGCGTCAGGACGGCGATGCCGATACGGCGCGCCCGTGACCTTCCCGGGGTGTGCGCGTGCTCGGTCATCGCTGGGCCTCCAGGTCGACCGAGTCGACCTGTCCGTGCCGCGAGCACCGCGCCCGCCAGCCGTCGGGGCGGACCTGCACCACCATCCGGCGTCCGCATTCCGCGCAGAACCGGGGCGGCTCCAGACCCAACTGCGCCGCTGTCGGCACCGCGGTGCCCCCCAACTCGCCGGTGTAGACGTTGTAGACGCCCGCGCTGACCGGAGCGCCCAGATCCCGAACCACAGTCTCCAAGTCTCTTACAAAGTGGCGTTGAGCGCCTTGATCGGCATCTGCAGATCGTCGAGCAGTTCCAGATCGGCTTCGGCCGGCCGGCCGAGCGTGGTCAGGTAGTTGCCGACGATCACGGCGTTGATGCCGCCCAGGATGCCCTTCTTGGCGCCCAGGTCACCGAGGGTGATCTCACGCCCCCCGGCGAACCGCAGCATCGCGCGCGGCAGGGCCAGCCGGAAGGCGGCCACCGACTTCAGCGCCTCGGCCACCGGCAACACCTCCAGGTCGCCGAACGGCGTGCCGGGCCGCGGGTTGAGGAAGTTCAGCGGGACCTCGTCGGGCCCCAGCTCGGCCAGCTCGGCGGCGAACTCCGCGCGCTGCTCGAGCGTCTCGCCCATGCCCAGGATGCCGCCGCAGCACACCTCCATGCCGGCGTCGCGCACCATCGAAAGGGTCTGCCAGCGCTCCTCCCAGGTGTGGGTGGTCACGACGTTGGTGAAGAACGAGCGGGCGGTCTCGAGGTTGTGGTTGTAGCGGTGCACACCCATCTGCGACAGCTGATCGACCTGCTCGGCGGTCAGCATCCCCAGCGAGCACGCGATGTTGATCTCGACCTCGTTGCGGATCGCCTCGATGCCGGCCGCGACCTGAGTCATCAACCGCTCGTCGGGCCCGCGGACGGCGGCCACGATGCAGAACTCGGTGGCACCGGACTTGGCGGTCTGTTTGGCGGCCTCGACCAGGCTCGGGATGTCCAGCCGGGCGCTGCGCACCGGCGAGGCGAACAACCCCGACTGCGAACAGAAATGGCAGTCCTCGGGGCAGCCACCGGTCTTCAGGCTGATGATGCCCTCGACCTCCACCTCGGGGCCACACCAGCGCATCCGCACCTCGTGGGCCAGCTCCAGCAGGTCGTCGAGCCGGTCGTCCGGCAGCTGCAGCACCCGCAACACCTGCTCGCGATCCAGTCCCTCGCCGCGCTCGAGCACCTGTTCGCGGGCAACCGCCAGAATGTCCGCGTCGTTGGCGCCGGTCGCCGGTCGAGTTGCCGCTTGAGTCACCAGTACTCCCCTGCATCGTCGCTGGCCGCGCGCGCGGCCTCCTGCCCCACGGTCGTGGCGGCTGTCAATAAAAAGTGTTCAAAGTAGGGTAACGGCCGCAGTGCATGCCATCCCCCGGGGTATCTCACCACCATGACCGATCCACACGTCACCTATGTGGCCCACCACATGATTCTGCTGGCGATCCCGGCGTTCCTGCCGGCGATCATCGTCGTCGGCGTGATCCTCTACGTCGCGCTCAAAGACCGCCGGACCCCCGACGAGTCCGAGGACGCCGGGCAGCGCGACGACGAAAATCGGTGATTGACCAGCCCGTGATTTGGGCATTCCGCTTCGTGCGAGCTGGATCACAGCTCGCCAGGCAGTCGGGCGCTGTTGGGAGGGTTTGACGATGACATCGGCGGAACTCGTTTTCGTTGCGGAGGCGCCGGCGCGCGGCGCCGGCCTCAACCAGGTGATCGGGCTCTCGGTCGCGGCGGTGGTGATCGCCGCGGGCATGCTGTGGATCGGTTATGCCCATCGCACCCATCGCATCCAGTGGCTGACCCGGGTCGCCGACAAGCTGGGCGAGAAGTTCCACCGGCCCAACTGGGTGGCGCTGCCGGTCATGATCTTCACGACGTTCATCATCTGCGCCCTGTTCGGGTTCATCTGGGACGTCAGCTGGCACATCGGCAACGGACGCGACCCCGGCCCGTTGGCCAACCCCGCGCACTATTTCATCATCATCGGCCTGTTCGGCATCTTCGTCGGCGGCGCGGTGTCGGTCGTGCTGCCGTTCGACAAGCCGGGGCCCGCGGCGGTGCGCATCACGCGCAACTGGTATGCGCCGGTCGGCGGACTGTTGATGGCCGGCTGCGGGATGTACGCGATGATCGGGTTCCCGCTCGACGACATCTGGCACCGGATCTTCGGTCAAGACGTCACCCTTTGGGGCCCAACGCATTTGATGATGATCGGCGGGGCGTGTTTCTCGCTGTTCTCGGTGCTGATGCTGGAGCGTGAGGGCGAGGCGCACGAAGCCGGGGAGGTATTCAACGGCGCGTTCATCTCGTTCCTGCGGTACCTGTCGTTCGGCGGGTTGTTCATCGGCCTGTCGGTCTACCAGATCGAGTTCGACTTCGGGGTCCCGCAGTTCCGGCTGGTGTTTCAGCCGATGCTGATCGCCGCGGCGTCCGCACTGGCCGCCGTCGCCGCCCGCCTGACGATGGGCCGCGGCGCCGCGATCATCGCGGCGGTGTTCGCCATCGCGCTGCGGGGCGCGGTCGCGGTGATCGTCGGCCCCATCCTGGGCGCCCCGATCAACTGGTTCCCGCTCTACCTGGGTCCCGCCCTCATCGTCGAGCTGGTGGCGCTGACGCCGTTGATCAAGCGCCCGCTGGTGTTCGGCGCCGTCTCGGGCCTCGGGGTCGCCACGGTGGGGATCTGGCTGGAATCGCTGTGGATCGGGGCCGTCTACCACTACCCGTGGCCGACCAGCATGTGGGGCGAGGCGCTGGCGATGTCGGTGCCGGTGGCCGTCCTGACCGGGTTGTGCGGCGCGATGTTCGGCATGGTGCTCACCGGCGAGCGCCTGCCGGGCCGCCGGCTCGCCATCGGCGTCGTCGCGCTGACGGTGCTCGTGATCGGTTGCGCGGTGGCCAACGGGTTGCACATCCTCGTGCCGGGCAAGGACACCGCCACGGTGACGCTGACGGATCTGCCCAGCCCCGCAGGCCAGCGGATGGTGTCGGCCGATGTGATGATCTCCCCGACAACCATGGTCAGCGACCACCCGGACTGGCTGACGATCCTGTCCTGGCAGGGGCGGATGCAGAACGACCGCGGCCTGATGATCGACAAGCTCGCCAAGGTCGGGCCGGGGCACTACCGGTCCACGCAGCCGGTCCCGGTGTGGGGTGACTGGAAGACGCTGTTGCGGGTCCAGGACGGCCGCACGATGACGGCCGTGCCGATCTACGAGCCGGCCGACGACGCCATCCCGGCGCCCGAGGTCCCCGCCCTCGCGACGAGTACGCGGCCGTTCGTCCTGGAGGTCACGATCCTGCAGCGCGAGCGCGACCAGAGCGCGCCGGCCTGGCTGTTCACCGCCGGCGGAATCGTCGTGCTGTTCCTGACGCTGATGGTCATCACCGCCCTGACCTGGGGCGCCGGCCGGATCAACAACTACGACACCCTGCCCAAGCGGCCCGAGGAGGAGAAGCACACCGTGCCCGGCACCCCCCAGGCGGCGTGACCGATGGGGATGCGTAGCGCCCTGGCCGCGGCGTGGGTGGCGGCTTTGGCGTGGGCGCTGATCGCGTGCGGCGGTTCGCAGAGCCAGTCCCCTGCCGCCGGCCCGACGGTCGACGTCACCATCGCCAAAGGACAGGTGACCCCGACCAACGCCACGCTGCAGGCCAAGGTGCGCCAGCAGATCACCCTGCACGTGACCAGTGACGCCACCGACGAGTTGCACGTCCACTCGACGCCCGACCACAAGTTCCCGGTCGCCGCGGCGCCCAACCAAACCTTCCAGTTCGCCGTCGACGTCCCCGGCAACGTCGAGGTGGAGCTGCACCATCTGGACCGCACGATCGCGACCATCCAAGTCCAACCGTGAGCGCCCGCGGCGCGACCGCGGTCCTCGCGCACGGCCTCGGCGGATCCGGCGACCTTCCGGTGCCGTACATGTACGCGATGGTCGGGGCGGCGTGGGCGCTGACGTTCACCTTCGCGCTGGTCGCGTTCGCGTGGCGGAAGCCGCGGTTCGATCCCGCCAAGCCGGGCCGTCCGCTGCCGGCGGCGGTGACCGCCGTCGTCGACGCGCGGGCGACGCGCTGGACGGCGGCCGCCCTCGGCCTGATCTTCGCGACCTGGGCGGTGGCGGCCGGGGTGTGGGGCCCGCGGTCGGAGGCCAACGCCCTACTCGGCGTGTTCTACGTGCTGCTATGGGTCGGGCTGGTGGCGGTGTCGCTGCTGATCGGACCGGTCTGGCGGGTGATTTCGCCGATGCGGACGATCTATCTGTTGCTGCGCCGCGGCACGCCGGAGCGCCTGCACTCACCGCGGCTGGCCTATCCCGACGGCTGGGGCTACCGGCCCGCCGCGCTGGGCCTGTTCGCCTTCGTCTGGATGGAACTGGCCAGCCCGAACCCGGCGTCGCTGCCGTGGGTGCGGGCGTGGCTGGCCGTCTACGCCGTGGCGATGCTGGCGGGCGCCTGGTTGTGCGGCCAGCGCTGGCTGGCCCGGGCCGACCCGTTCGGGGTGTACAGCATGGCGGTGTCGCGCCTGTCGCCGTTTCGCCGCAACCCCGACACCGGGCGCATCGTCGTCGGGAACCCCCTCGACCATCTGCCGTCGCTGCCCGTGCGCCCCGGCGTGGTCATGGTGCTCGCGGTGCTGCTCGGGTCCACGGCGTTCGACAGTTTCTCGTCGTCGCCTACGTGGCGCGGCTTCGCCGATCGGCTCTCCCCCGGCATCGGCCTGGCGCCCGCGGCGTCGTCGTCGCTGCTGCGGACGCTGGGCCTCATAGTCTTCATTTCGGTTGTGGCCGTGACGTTTTCGCTCGCCGCCCGCGCGACGGGCGGCGTCGACCGCGAGTGGCGCCGCGCCCTGCCCGGGCAGCTGGCGCACTCCCTGATCCCGATCGTGGTGGGCTACATCTTCGCGCACTACCTGTCCTACCTCGTCGAGCGCGGCCAGCAGGCCGTGTTCGCGCTGGCCGACCCCTTCGGCCGCGGCTGGAACGTGCTGGGGCTGGCGCATCAGCAGGTCGCCTACGTGCTGTCCACCCACCCGCCGGTGCTGGCCGGGATCAAGGTGGCGTGCGTGGTGACCGGCCACATCCTCGCGGTGGTCGCGGCCCACGACAAGGCCCTGCGGCTGCTGCCCAGGGGCCACCAGCTCACCGGCCAGCTGACGATGATGCTGGTCATGGTCGGCTACACCTTCACCGGCCTGTACCTGCTGTTCGGCGGCTAGCCGATCAGGTAGTCGACCTTCTTCTCGCCGTTCCAGTGCCGCAGGGCGGCGAAGCTGCCCTCGACCAGCGTGAGCCGGCCAGCGATGCGCAGCGCGCGGCTCAGGGCCGGGCCGCCGACACGTCGGGCCAGCGTGACGTGTGGCGTCCACTGACCCGGCAGGCTGGTGGGCGCCGCCGCGGGGGCCAGGTGCTTCCCGCACAGCCGGTGCACCTCGGCGTGGAAATCGAGCAATTCGGCCGTCGGCACGACGACCCGGGCCAGGATCGCATTGGAGCGCCCCAGCAGCAACGACGCGCCGACGGCGCAGCCCAGCGGCAGCCGCCCGGTGAGCGGCCGCAGCGCGGCGTCGGCCTCCTCGGCGATGCGGTCGGCCACCGCGAGCGTGACGTGCGGTCGCCCGGCGGGGGCCTGGCTGGGAATCCCGGCGCCCGCCAGCGCGTCCCACAGCCCGCGGATCGTGGCCTCGGTCTCGCCGTCGAAGAGCAGCTCGATGGAATGCACCATCAGCGAACCAGCGCGGTGACCCAGTCGCGGTCGAACGCCGCCGCGCTCATGTCCGCGAACTGCGCGGCGTCCATCGCCCCGGCGCCCGCGGGCAGCGCGGCCCGCACCGGGCCCAGCCGGTCCAGCGCGACCCGGTTCGAGGTCTCCGCAGGCCCGGGGCTGGCCGGCCAGCTCCCGATGACCAACCCCGCACACGAAACATTGTGCGCGGCAAGCGCTTCCAGCGTCAGCGCGGTGTGGTTGAGGGTGCCCAGCTCGGCGGTGACCGCGACCAGCGCCGGGGCGCCCAGCGCCACCGCCAGATCCCGCAGGGTGACCCCCGCGGCGGCGAGCTCGACCAGCAGCCCGCCGGCCCCTTCCACCAGCGTCAGCCGCCCGGGGCGGTCCAGGGCGGTGATCAGCCGCAGCACCTGGTCGCCGGTGGGCAGCGCAGCGCCGGCCAGCTCGGCCGCGGCGGCCGGCGCCAGCGGTTGCGGGTAGCGGGCGAGCGCGGCCAGTTCGGTCGCGCCGGACAGCCGGGCGACCTCGGCCAGGTCGTCGTCGCCGGAGTCGGTGCCGGTCTGGACCGGTTTGCAGACCGCCACGTCTATGCCGGCCTGACGGGCCTGGCAGGCCAGGGCGGCGGTGACGACGGTCTTGCCGACCCCGGTGCCCGTGCCCGTGACGACCAGGACGGTCAAGGGCGCGCCACGGCGAGGACGTCGGACAGCACCCGCCGGGCGATGTCGAGTTCGGCGGCGTCCAGCGACGCCCGCGCGGTCAGCCGCAGCCGGGACGTCCCGGCGGGCACCGTCGGGGGCCGGAAGCAGCCCACCTTCACGCCGGCATCCAGGCAGGCGGTCGCGGCGGCCAGCGCCACCTCCGGGTCGCCCAGGATCACCGACACCACCGCCGAGTGGGGCGCGTCGGGAACGTCGCACGCCTCGGCGAGGGCGCGGGCGTGCCGCAACACCGCCTCGGGCCGCCACGGCTCGGCCCGCAGCACGCCCAGCGCGGCGCGCGCGGCGCCCACCGCGGCGGGCGCCAGGCCGGTGTCGAAGATGAACGTGCGCGCCGCGTCGATCAGGTGGGCCCGCACCGCCGCCGGTCCGAGCACCACGCCGCCCTGGCTGCCCAGCGCCTTCGACAGCGTCGTGGTCACCACCACGTCGGATGCGCCGGCCAGCCCGAGCTCGTGCAGCAGCCCGCGCCCGCCACCGCGCACGCCCAGGCCGTGGGCCTCGTCGACGATCAACAGCGCGCCCTGCCGGCGACAGGCCTCGTGCAGCTCGCCCAGCGGCGCCAGCGCGCCGTCGGCGCTGAACACCGACTCGGTGATCACGACGGCCCGCTCCTCGTCGCGCGAGGCGAGGGCGGCCGCCACGGCGTCGACGTCGCGGTGCGGCGTCACCACCACCCGGGCCCGCGACAGCCGGCAGGCGTCGACCAAAGACGCGTGGGAGAGGGCGTCGGACACCAGCAGCGAACCCCGGCCCGACAGGCCGACGACCGCGCCCAGGTTGGCCGCGTATCCGGACGAGAAGAGCAGGGCCGCCGATGCGCCGACGTACTCGGCGAGCTCGGACTCGAATTGCTGATGCAGGTCGGTGTCGCCGGTGACCAGCCGGGATCCGGTGGCCCCGGCGCCCCACATGCGCAGCGCGGCGACGCCGCCCTCGATCACGTCGGGGTGCTGGGACAGGCCGAGATAGTCGTTGGACGCCAGATCGAGCTCGGTGGCGACGGCCGGGCGGGGCCGCAAGGAGCGACGCAGCCCCGCCCCGCGGCGCTGCTTCTCCACCTCCTCCAGCCAGGCCAGTGGGGAAACCTCGATCGGTGTTTTCATCGCCCTAAAGACTACGAGAGCCAACGAGGCGGGCGACCTCGACCATCGCCGAGGTGATCTGGGCGATCTCGCCCGGCGGGCAGATGTAGGGCGGCATCGCGTAGACCAGGTTGCGGAACGGGCGCAGCCAGACGCCGCGCTCCATTGCCGCCGGGGTGGCGACGGCCAGGTCGACCGGGCGGGCGCACTCGATGACGCCGATCGCCCCGCACACCCGCACGTCGGTGACGCCGGGCAGCGCGCGGGCGGGCTCGAGCCCGTCCGCCAGCCCGGCGGCGATCTCACCCACCCGCGCGCGCCAGTCCTGGTCTAGCAGCAGCTCGACGCTGGCCACCGACACCGCGCAGGCCAGCGCATTGGCCATGAAGGTGGGCCCGTGCATCAGCGCGCCGGCCTCGCCGGCGCTGATGGTGTGCGCGATGTCGGTGCTGCACAGCGTGGCGGCCAGGGTGACGTAGCCGCCGGTCAGAGCCTTGCCCACGCACATGATGTCCGGGCTCACCCCGGCGTGGTCGGCCGCGAACAGCTCGCCGGTGCGGCCGAAGCCGGTGGCGATCTCGTCGAAGATCAGCAGCACGTCGTGCCGCCGGCACAGCTCGCGCAGGTCGCGCAGGTAGCGGGGGTCGTGGAAGCGCATCCCGCCGGCGCCCTGCACCACCGGTTCGACGATGACGGCCGCCAGTTCGCCGGCGTGCTCGGCGAGCTGCTGCTCGAACGCCGCGGTGTAGCCGGGGTCGTAGTCGCGCGGGACCTGCGGGGCGA
>NZ_LZJA01000020.1:0-7665 GCF_001666785.1 Mycobacterium sp. E3305
GTGGGTGCCATCGTGGCCGCCCTGGACACCGCGGGGGTGCCCGTCATCGAGGTCACCCACGGCGACGGGCTGGGCGGGTCCAGCTTCAACTACGGCTTCTCCAAAACCCCCGAGCAGGAGCTGATCAAACTGGCCGCGCAGACGGCCACCGAAGCCAAGATCGCCTTTTTGATGCTGCCCGGGGTGGGCACCAAGGAGGACATCAAGGAGGCCCAGAACAACGGCGGCTCGATCTGCCGGATCGCCACCCACTGCACCGAAGCCGACGTGTCCATTCAGCACTTCGGCCTGGCCCGCGAACTCGGCCTAGAAACCGTCGGCTTCCTGATGATGAGCCACACGATTCCGCCGGAGAAGCTGGCCGCCCAGGCCCGCATCATGGCCGACGCCGGATGCCAATGCGTCTACGTGGTCGACTCGGCCGGCGCGCTGGTCCTCGAAGGGGTGCGCGACCGGGTCGCGGCCCTGGTCGCCGAACTCGGCGACGACGCCCAGGTCGGCTTCCACGGCCACGAAAACCTCGGGCTCGGGGTGGCCAACTCGGTGGAGGCCGTCCGCGCGGGCGCCAAGCAGATCGACGGCTCGTGTCGCCGGTTCGGCGCCGGAGCCGGCAACGCGCCCGTCGAGGCCCTCATCGGCGTGTTCGACAAGATCGGCGTCAAGACCGGCATCGACTTCTTCGACATCGCCGACGCCGCCGAAGAGGTGGTCGCCCCGGCCATGCCCGCCCAGTGCCTGCTGGACCGCAACGCCCTGATCATGGGCTACTCCGGGGTCTACTCAAGCTTCCTCAAGCACGCCATCCGCCAATCCGAACGCTACGGCGTGCCCGCCCACCAGCTACTACACCGCGCCGGTCAACGCAAACTCATCGGCGGCCAAGAAGACCAACTCATCGACATCGCCCTGGAAATCAAACGCGAGCAGCACACGGCGTGACAAACCTGGTGGACGCAAGTCGGCTGTGCAGCAACAGGTGTCGCCGACCGCGTCGTCGGACCACAGTCCGCCGTGACGACACTATCCAGCGCCAGTCATCGCACCACCCGGTCAGCGGAACACCGCGGCGTGCCACCCGCGACGCCGTGGCAGGCTGACACCGTGACAGACACTTCCGAAAAGGTCTTCCTAGGCGAGCAGGACGTACGCGAAATCCTGCTACCGCAAGGGATTTTGCGCTACTACGACACTGGCCCGGAGGCCACGGCGGCGCAGCCGCTGCTGTTTTTGCATGGCTCGGGTCCCGGGGTCACCGGATGGCGCAACTTCCGCGGCATCCTGCCCACCTTCGCCGAGCACTTCCGCTGCATCATCCTGGAATTTCCCGGTTTCGGCGTCAGCGATGACTTCGGCGGCCACCCAATGGTCATGGCATTTGGCACCGTATCGCCGTTCCTGGATGCGCTTGGCGTCGAAAAGGCACACATCGTCGGAAACTCGATGGGCGGGGGTGTGGGCATCAACTTCGCTATCCACAACCCCGATCGTGTCGACCGTCTGGTCACGATCGGCGGGATCGGCATCAACATCTTCAGCCCCAGCCCGAGTGAGGGCATTCGGCTGTTGCAGGAGTTCGTCGAAGACCCGACTCGGCAGCGGCTGGTCGACTGGCTCAAATCGATGGTGTACGACCAGTCCCTGATCACTGACGAACTGGTCGAGGAACGCTGGCAATTGGCCACCGATCCGGACACCCTGGCCGCGGCGCGCCGCATGTACGGCAAAGCGGCGTTTGCCGCGATGAACGCCGCGATGGCCGCGTCCGAAAACCCGATGCCGTGGGCAGCCCTGCACAAGTTGACCGTCCCCACGCTGCTTACATGGGGTCGCGACGACCGAGTGAGTCCACCGGATATGGCGCTGATTCCGATGCGCACCATCCAAGACGCCGAACTTCACGTATTTCCCAAGTCCGGGCACTGGGCGATGATCGAAGCGAAGCAAGCCTTCGAAAGCACCGTGCTGGCGTTCCTCTCACGGCAGCATGATGCCCATTCGGTGTAACGGCGGTGCAGATGCGGCTCCGGATTATCCAGCGTGACAAAGGGAAAGAAAGCCAGCGGACAGTTCTTTCATGTTGCGCCCTCCCTATCGTTGAGTCGCACCAGCGTCGACGGGCAGCGTGACCGCGGTGATATAGCGCGCCTCGTCGGAAGCGAGAAACAAAGCGGCGTTGGCGACATCGTCCGGTTCGACCCACGGCACCGCGAGCATGTTCATGCGAAGGGCCGCTTCGGCGAACTCGGCACGCGTCGGCGCCCTGTCGAGGTCGGGACGAAACGCGCTGCGCACTGCGTCGTTTTGAATCAGCGGAGTGTCCACATTGGTCGGATGGACGCAATTGACTCGGACATTCTGCGGCGCAAGTTCTTTGGCCAGGCTCTGCATCAGGCCGACCACGCCGTGCTTAGCCGCGGTGTAATGGGCGACGCCCACCAATCCGCGAAGGCCTGCGATCGAATTGGTCAGGACGATCGCACCCCCACCTTGCGCAATCAGGTGCGGCGCAGCGGCCCGACACGTGTGCCACACACCGGTGAGGTTGACATCCAACATAGTCCGCCAGGCCGCCTCGGTGAGGTCCAGCGCCAGTGCACGCGAAGTGATCCCAGCGGTAGCACACACCACGTCCAATCTTCCCAGCCGTCGCACACCGCGATCGGTGGCCGCCTGGACGCCGTCGACATCGCGCACGTCGACGATCTCGGTATGTATTTTGGCGCCGGTATCGCGCACTTGGGCGGCGGTGTGCTCCAGGTCGTCGACTGTGCTGTGCGGAACCACCACTGTGTCAACGGGAGCGCACACGTCAAGGGCCACGATATCGGCGCCCTCCTGGGCTAACCGCACCGCCTGCGCACGCCCGATTCCCCGCGCCGCGCCCGTGATCAGGGCCACCTTCCCAGCGACCCTGCCGGTCACGTCGCAACCTCTGTCATATCGGCACGCCATTCATGCGCCTAGAACTCAATGTGGATGTTGTCGGTCACTGGCCGGGCTTGACACCCGAGGATCAAGCCGTCGGCGCGGTCTTCGGGTCCCAGCACATCTCCACCGGCCATATCCACCTCCCCGGAAATCAAGGTCGCCACGCAGGAGCCGCAATGCCCTTCTCGGCACGAATGCGGCACATTGATCCCGGCGTCAAGCATCATCTCGACCAGGGTCTGGTCGCGGCGCCATTGCAGTCGATGGAGAGCACCGTCCAACTCGACGTCTACGGTGGCCACCGCGGCATCGGTGCACAGGGCGGCGCCTTGTTCTTCGACATCTGCCATGCGGCCGATCCTTGCCACATTGGTCCGTGATGTCGTGGTCGGATTCCGATGGACGGGAGGTCGCCATCCCGGCGTCCAGTCACCGGGACGTCTCCTGCGATTCCGGGCGCAGCGGCCCTACCGTCGCTGTTCGTGACCAGTAGCACGAACGACAGGTTGGACCAGGGCATCGACGTGGTGGTCGTAGGTGCCGGCTTTGCCGGGCTTTACGCCCTGCACAAGCTGCGCGCCGACGGGTTGACGGTCAAGGTGTTCGAGGCCGGTCCCGACGTGGGTGGCACGTGGTATTTCAACCGGTATCCGGGCGCCCGCTGCGACGTCGAGAGCGTCGACTACTGCTATTCGTTCTCCGATGACCTGCAACAGGAGTGGGACTGGTCGGAAAAGTACGCCACCCAAGAGGAGATCCTGCGCTACATCAACTGGGTGGCCGACAGGTTGGATCTGCGCCGCGACATCGTCTTCAACACCCGTGTCACGTCGGCGGTTCTCGACGAGCAGCGGTTGCGGTGGACGGTGACCACCGATACCGGGCAACGAGTGAGCGCGCGGTTCTGTGTGATGGCGACGGGCCCATTGTCCGCGGCGATGACCCCACCTTTTGCCGGCCTCGACCGTTTCACCGGCGAGATCTACCACACCGCGGCATGGCCACACGAAACGGTCGACTTCACCGGTAAGCGCGTCGCGGTCATCGGGACGGGATCTTCGGGCATTCAGTCGATCCCGATCATCGCGGAACAAGCCGCGCAACTCTACGTCTTTCAGCGCACCCCGAATTACAGCGTCCCCGCCGGCAATCGGCCTCTCACCGACGAAGACCGGGCCCGGGTCAAGGCCAATTACGCCGAACGCAGGCGCTTATCATGGCGCAGCGGCGGCGGCTCACCGCACATCGCCCATCCGAAACTGACGATGCAAGCCAGCCCCGAAGAGCGGCGCGCGGCGTTCGAAAAACGCTGGGATCTCGGCGGGGTGCTGTTCTCCAAAACCTTCTCCGACCAGATGATCGACCCGGACGCCAACGAGGAGGCGCGCAAGTTCTATGAGGAGAAAGTGCGGGCCATCATTGATGACCCCGCGCTGGCCGAACTGCTGATCCCCACGGATCACCCGATCGGCACCAAGCGGATCTGCACCGACAGCAACTACTTTCAGACATTCAACCGCCCCAACGTGACACTGATCAGTGTGCGAGACACGCCGATCGAATCTGTCGATGCCACCGGCGTCAACACCAGCAACGCCCATTACGACCTGGACATGATCGTGTTGGCTACCGGATTTGACGCGATGACAGGGGCATTGGCCAGAATCGACATCGTCGGCCGGGGCGGTAAACGGCTGCGCGATGACTGGAGCAATGGGCCGCGAACCTACTTGGGTCTGAGCACTGACGGCTTTCCCAACTTGTTCGTCGTGTGCGGCCCCGGCGCGCCGGCGGTGCTGGCCAACATGGTGCTGCACGCCGAGGCGAATGTGAATTGGATCGCCGACTCGATCAGATATCTCGACGATCACGGCTACACGGCGATCGAGGCGACTCCCGATGCGGTGGACAACTGGGTCGCCGAATGCGCGCGCCGAGCCGAGGCCACCCTGTTCACCAAGGCCGACTCCTGGTACATGGGCGCCAACGTGCCTGGCAAGCCGCGGGTGTTCATGCTGTTCCTCGGCGGGTTTGGGACCTACCTCGACATCTGCAATGAAGTCGCCGAGGCTGGGTACAAAGGGTTTTCGCTGACCAAGGCGCCCTGATGTCGAGCCTGTCGGGTCGTGTGGCGCTGGTGACAGGCGCTGGGCGCGGCACCGGGCGCGCCCTGTGCGAGCGATTCGCAGACGAAGGCGCCGACGTCATCCCGGTGGACGTGCCGGCGGCAGCAGAAGACCTCGAACAGACCGCCGCCGCGGTGGCGCAGCGCGGCCGACGCGCGGTGACGGGGCTGGCCGATGTCAGCGACTTGGGCGCACTGACCGGCGCGGTGGACGCCGCCGTCGCCGACCTGGGACGCCTTGACATCGTCGTAGCCAACGCAGGCGTCCACACGGTGTCGGCTCCGACGTGGGAGATCACTACCCACGACTGGCAGCAGACCCTGGATGTCAACGTGACCGGCGTCTGGCACACCGTCAAAGCCGCCGTCCCGCACCTCGGCGAGGGCGGCGGGTCCGTCGTGATTATCAGCTCCACCAACGGTCTTCGCGGCACGGCCACCACCGCTGCTTACACTGCGAGCAAGCATGCCGTGGTTGGGTTGGCGCGCACGCTGGCCAACGAACTGGGCCCGCGCGCCATTCGCGTCAATACTGTTCATCCTGGAGCGGTCGGGACCTCGATGGTGCTCAACGAGGCGACGTTTAAACGCCTTCGGCCTGACCTGACCAGCCCGACGGCGGCCGACGCTGCAGAAGCGCTCGCGGCTCGCCACCTGCTCCCGGTTCCGTGGGTGGAGCCGGTAGACGTCGCCAACGCCGTGGTTTTCCTGGCCTCCGACCACGCCCGCTACATCACCGGCACCCAGCTCGTGGTCGATGCCGGCCTGTTAGCCAAGGCCTAGCAGCGACGCGGATGGGAACCTACGCCGTCACCGGGTCGGCATCGGGCATGGGCCAAGCCGTCGTCCGCAAACTGCTGGCCGCGGGTCACCGCGTGATCGGCGTCGACATTCAGGACGCTGACGTCGTGGCGGATCTGTCCACTCCCGACGGACGCAGGACGGCCGCCGCTGCCGTGTGCGCTACCGGCGACGGTCGACTCGACGGTGCCGTGCTGGCCGCTGGTGTGGGCCCCACCCCGGGCGCGGGTAGCGCGGCCCGGATCCTGGCGGTGAACTTCTTAGGTGTGGTCGAGCTCCTAGAGGCATGGCACCCGGCACTGGCGGCGGCCGGCGATGCGAAAGTCGTGGTTGTGGGCAGTAATTCGTCGACGACAATGCCGTTGGTGCCCCAGCGAGCCGTGCGGGCGTTACTGGGCCGCGATCTCCACAAGGCCGAGCGTGCACTACGAGTGTTCCGATCGGCCGCCCCCTCGATGGCCTACGGCGCATCGAAGATCGCGGTGGCGCGCTGGGTGCGTCGGACCGCAGTGACACCGGCGTGGGCGGGTGCGGGTATCCGGCTCAACGCGATCGCTCCGGGCGCGGTGATGACCCCCCTGCTCGAGCGACAGCTGGCCACACCGCGTGAAGCCAGGGCCATCCGCGCGTTCCCGGTCCCGGTCGGTGGGTTCGGTGATCCCACGCACCTCGCGGACTGGATGGTGTTCATGTTGTCGGATGCCGCCGCCTTTCTCAGCGGCAGTGTGCTTTTCGTCGACGGCGGGTCTGATGCCTACTTCCGCGCCGACGACTGGCCGGCCCGCGTCCCGACTCCGCAACTGCCGCGGTATATGTGGCGGTTGCTGAGGTTTGGCCGCCGGCGATAGGTTTGACGGCGGTAATCACCGGGCCGCTGGCCGTTTCATGGTTGACGTCGCACGCCCATCGCGCCGCAGACGGGCGCGGCCCACTCCAGGGTCGACGAGTACCTGACGTGCTCGTCGAAAGCAGCGGCGATGTCGACCGGCATCGCCACGGGCAGCCGGCGGGTCAGATCGACGTGCACGAGGACCATCTCAAGTGTCGCCGATAGGCGTTGCCGGTACCGATCCACGGCGAATGACATCATGTGCACCACCTTGGGTGAGCGGTCAAGGACGCGGGCGTAGAGATCGGCCGTGTCATCTTCGATCAGCTCGCTGTAGTAGCGCAGGTGGTGCTCGACGGTGAAGAGGCCGAGCTGTCGATCAGCCCGATAGGCGTCGTCGATCCCGAGTTCACGCACCAACGCATCGGCGGCGGCCGAACCGAAATCCAGATAATGCAACACGTTCATGTGGCCGTTCCCATCGATGAAGTCACGGGACACATTCCGTGTGATGGCACAGCGCAATTGGGCCACTTGGGCAGCCGACGGCAAGCTTTGCTCTTCCGGCGTCGGTGCCTGCTGATTATGGCCGCATCGAGATGCTGCTCCCTGAACCTGGTCCACAGGCGCTGACGCTAGGCGCATCGATGGGACCTGGCTGCCGTGTGTCCCGACTGTCGGACGACAGCTCACGTCTTATCTCGGCGTCCGCTGACCGGGAACAGCGTCCAGTGGGCCGCGGACTTCAATAGATCATTACTACGCCCACAGACGTAAAGGACACCAACATGAGCGAGCGGGTACTCGACCGGGTCGTGGCGATGGCGGATCAGTTGCGCGACCAGGCCCCCGAGGCCGAGCGGATCGGCCGCCTGACCGACGACAGCGTGAAGCTGATGAAGTCGGCCGGGTTGATCCGGCTGCTGCAAACCAAGCAATATCAGGGTTTCGAGGTCCACCCCCGCGAGTTCGCCGAGACGGC
>NZ_LZJA01000021.1:0-11290 GCF_001666785.1 Mycobacterium sp. E3305
CATGGACAAGCCGCTGCAACGGTATTGGCGCGACGTCCATGTCGGCCAGCTGCACGCCATCCACATGCCTGGAACCACCTACCACGCGTCGGCACTGAGTTCGCTGGGCGTCGACCCGCAGGGTCCACTCCGGGCGATGATTTAACTGGGCCGAGACAGCCAGAGGAGGCGCGTCACGTTGACCGACCTGAAAAGCCTGGGCTACATCACCATCTAGACGAACGACATCGACTACATCAAGTCCCAGCCCGCCTATGACGGACGGCCGTTCGAGGTGATGCACGGGCTGAGCACCAACCGGGTCGGGGAAGGACACGTCGCACGCGACGATCCGAATGGGCGCCCGGGGATGAGCGCCGGCGCCGTGCCCATCCCCGCCCTCAGCGGTGTCGACGAATCCCTCGATTACGCACAATGGGTGATCGAGGAGATCAAGCCCAAAGTGCCGTAACCGATTACCTGATCGTCAGCCCCCGCCTGCGCACCCACAACAGCGCGGCGGCCGTGCCGAAGAGCCACATGGCCACGGCGATCGCCAGGTGCACGAAGCTCTTGGTGTCGCGCCCGAACACCGGCCAGATCATCGCGGGCACCTTCGTCCAAAGCACCTTGTGCTCAACCCCGTTCATCGGGTCGGCGACGTAGTACAACGCGTACGGCAGGGTCAGGACCGCCAGCCAGCTGCGGGTGCGGCGCCGATCGCCCCGCTGGCGCCAGCGCCGGATCAGCGGCTCGACGCTGACCGGATGCAGCACCGAAATCAGGTTGCCCACCCCGAGCCAGGACACGATGGGCACGGCGACGGTGGGGATCGTGATCCCCAGCCGCCCCGGCGTTTCCAACCACAGCGTCAACACCATGGCCGCCAGCAGGGTCGGCAGCCCGACGATGGCAAGCAGGGCGAGGTTCTTGATCAGCAGGATCCGCCAGAACGGCACGCCGGCGGACAGGCCCGCCAGCACGCGGTAGTGGTCGGCGCCGAACAGATTGGTGGTGGTCACGTCGGCCAGCACCCACGACGAGAAGTACGTGCCCACCAGGATCACCCAGTCGGTGTGATGGCGGCCGACGGTCAGCGGCTGCACCAGCAGCCAGGCCGCGGCGAAGATCACGTTGGCGACCACGCCCATCAGCCAGGTGCGGGGCGCGGTGAACGCCCACCGGATCTCCGCGGCCACCGCCGCGGCCAGGCCCGGCTTCTCGAAGTCCGTGGCGGCCCGCCGGGCGGAGTCCGGGCGGGGGGCCGACGCGCGCACGGCGGCGTGCAGGACGGCACGCGCGCGGGGGTGCATCGACCGCTGCGGTTCCGCGCGGCGGTCGATGCGATCGCTGTGGGGCGAGGCGACCAAGGAACGTGCTCCCGGCAATCGATTGGTCAGGGGACGGACCCGAATTCCATCCCAGGCAGGATAGCGACATGAACCGCAAGCGTGTCGTCATTGCCGGCCTCGGAGATGCGGGTGTGTTGGCCGCGATCCGGCTGTCCGCGCACGCCGACGTCGTCGGCATTTCCGTCAAGCCCGCGCTGGTCAGCGGTCAGGAACTCGGCGTCCGGCTCTCCCGTCCGGACGATTGGGCGCGCGACTACTGGATTCCGTTCGACAGGTTCCGGCGCCTGGACCGGGTGCGCACGGTGCAGGCCCGGCTGACCGGCCTGGACCTGGACGGCCGCGCCGTGCTGGGCAAAGGGGCCGACGGCACGACACTCGCCGAGGAATTCGACGCGCTGATCATCTCGACCGGGGTCAGCAACGGCTTCTGGCGCCGGCCGACGCTGCAGTCGGCCGCCGAGGTCGGCGCGGAGCTGCGCGCGGCACACGGCCGGCTGGCCGCCGCCGATTCGGTCGTCGTCGTGGGCGGCGGCGCGGCGGCGGTCAGCAGCGCGCTGAACCTGGCCACCACCTGGCCCGGGAAGCGGGTCGACCTGTACTTTCCCGGCCCGCGCGCTTTGACCGAATACCACCCCCGAAGTTGGGACCGGATACGGCGCCGGCTCACCGGCCTGGGCGTGGGCATCCACCCGGGCCACCGCGCCGTGCTGCCCGACGACTTCGCGGGCGAGGAGATCACCGGCGAGCCGGTGCACTGGAGCACCGGGCAAGCCCCGGTCCCAGCCGACGCCGTGCTGTGGGCGATCGGGCGGGTGCGGCCCAATACCGATTGGCTGCCCGCGGAGCTGCTCGACGAGCGCGGGTTCGTTCGGGTGACGCCGGAGCTGCGGGTGCCCGGACAGCGTGGCGTCTTCGCGGTGGGCGACGTCGCGGCAACCGACCCGCTGCGCAGCTCTGCCCGTAACCGCGGTGATGCGCTGGTGGCCCGCAACGTGCGCGCCGAGCTCAGCGGCGGCCGGTTGCGGACCTACCGGGCGCCGACGCGGCGGTGGGGATCGCTGGTGGGCGTCCAGCCCGACGGGCTGGAGGTCTTCCTGCCCACCGGCCACGCGTTCCGATTCCCGACGTGGTCGGTCGAGCGCGTGGTGATGCCGTGGATCGTGCGGTGGGGCATGTATCGCGGTGTGCGGGAGAACAATCCGCTGGGCTAGGGAGCGTCAGGCGCTGTTGAGCAGCAGCATGAGCCCGTAATCCATGTGGATCTGCTGGTGGCAGTGCAGCAGCGACAGCCCGGGCTGATCGGCGACGAAGTCGACGTCCATGCTCTGGTAGCCGCCCAGCATCGCGACGTCCTTGCGCACGCCGGCCGTCGGCGTGCCGGCGAAGTGGGTGATTTCGAACGTGTGCCGGTGCAGGTGCATCGGGTGCAGGTCGTCGCTGGCATTGCGGAAGCGCAGCCGGTAACGCTTGTCGCGCTGCACATTGAGCACCGGTTGGTTGGTGTCCATCGAAAAGGGCGTGCCGTTGAAGGTCCAGACGTTGAACCCGTTGTCGGCGGCATTGCGCTTCTCGATCAACAGCTCGATGGTGTGATCGGGCGGCGGGACGGGCGCGGGGCGCGCGAACAGCCGGTAGTCCCATGTGAACGCCTGCGGCGCGGTCCACTGCGGATCCCCGCCGCGGCCGGCGTATTCGACGACCGTCCCCATGCCGTGGCCGCGGTCGTCGTCGGACAGGTCACCCAGCACCCAGACGCCCGGGTTATTCATGGTGACCACCGCCGAAATGCGTTCGGCCGCACCGAGCCAGAGCACCGGCACCGGCGCGGGGTTGGGCACCGGGTTGCCGTCCAGCGCGACCACGTCGAAGGTGTGCCCGGGCAAGGCCAGGCTGCGCGATTCGGTGGCGCTGCCGTTCAGCACGTGCAGCAGTACCCTGTCGCCGGTTCGCACGCGGATCGGATCGCCGTGACCGAGCATGCGGCCGTTCACGGCGAACGCCCCGTAACTGACTTCGAAGCCGCGCGGGTCACCGTGGTCGAGCGACGCCTTCATCGCCGATTCGCCGCGCTCTTTGAGATCCGGCTCCTGTTCGCCGGCGAGGAATTCACTGGCCATGTCGCCGCCGCGGCTCAACGACGGCTCGAACTCCTTGAGCGTCAGGAAGATTTCCTGGTCGTAGGCGCCCGCGTCCTGCCTTGGCTCGATGTAGACGGGACCGACCAGTCCGCTGTACTGGCCGCGGGACAGGTCGGAGCGCGGCACCACGTGCGTGTGGTAGAAGCGGAACCCCGCCGGCCCGGGAACGAAGGACACCCGTCGCATGCCGTGGGCGGGCACGTAGGGGGTGCCCTCCTCGGCCGCGCCGTCGACGTCGACGCCCAGCCGCTGACCGTGCCAGTGCAACTGCTCGGGGGAATCGGTGTCGTTGAACACGTCCACCACCGCCCGCCGGCCCTCCTTGAACCGCAGCAGGGGGCCGGGGAACTGCCCGTTGTACGTCAGCGTCGACACGATGTGGCCCGGCGCCAGTTCGACTGCGCCCCTGCCGATTCGCAGCGTGTAGTCGGCTTCGCCGCCGGGCGGCGCGGGGTGCTCGCACGCGGCACCACTTGCGGCAAGCGCGGCCACGCCGCCCCATTTGAAGAAGTCACGCCGATCCAGGGGCACGTCATCGCCCCCGCGGGTAGGCAGCAAGGACGGGCAGGAGGAAATCGATGCGGTCGTCCAATTCACTTGCCAGCCAACCGAATTCGGGATAACCCGCGCCCGACGGGTCGGGCACGCTCCAGTGCAACGTGGTGGTCACGCCGTGCTCGCGCGCGTACTCGCGCACCTTGTCGCACAGCGTGATCACGCAGTCGAAACGGCGCCGCGCCACCGCGGTCAAGGGCTGCGGCCGCTGCGCGCCGAGGTCGATCCCGTACCGGTCACGCATGATCCGTATCGCGTTGCGGTGCAGGTGCGGTTTGGGATGGCTGCCAGCGCTGGCGGCCCGGATGCGGCCGCGGCCCCGCCGCCGAAGCAACGCCTCGGCCATGGGCGAGCGCGCGCTGTTGCCCGAACACAAGAACAGCACCGAGCGCACCGGCGGTTTCGCGGCGGGCGCGGGCGCCAGCGCCGGGTGCAGCGCCGTCGCCGCCTCGCGGAACGCCCCGGCGCACCCCGTCAGGTTCAGCCGGTAATAGGTGTCGCGACCATCGAAACTGCTGCGCCGCGCGTCGACGAGGCCGGCCGAGCGCAGCAGCCGCAGGTGATACGAGATCAGGTTCTGGGGCTCGTCAACGGCGTCAGCCAATTCCCGCACCCGGAGGTCGCCGCCCGCCAGTTCGGTCAGCAGCGCCCAGCGCACCGGGTGCGAGGCCATCTGCATCAGCGACGGAACCGCCGTCCTGCCTGCCGCCACGTCGCAGACAATACATCAAACCCATTTGATAGGTTTGCCGCTGCGCAGCGGTGAGGAGACCGAATGGCCGACAGCAACACCGACGAGCTTCGTCGAAGCCTGGGCTTGTTCGACGCGGTGACGATCGGACTGGGGTCGATGATCGGGGCCGGGATCTTCGCTGCGCTCGGCCCGGCGGCGCGCGCCGCGGGTTCCGGGCTGCTGCTGGGCCTGGCGGTTGCCGCGGTGGTGGCCTACTGCAACGCGACCTCGTCCGCGCGCCTCGCCGCGCGCTACCCCGCCTCCGGCGGCACCTACGTGTACGGCCGCGAGCGGCTGGGCGAATTCTGGGGATACCTCGCGGGGTGGGGCTTCGTCGTCGGCAAGACCGCCTCGTGCGCCGCGATGGCCCTGACCATCGGCGCCTACGCGTGGCCGTCGCACGCCCACCCGGTGGCCGTCGCCGCGGTGGTCGGACTGACCGCGGTGAACTACGCCGGCGTGCAGAAGTCGGCCTGGCTCACCCGCGCCATCGTCGCGCTCGTGCTGGCCGTGCTGGCGGCGGTGGTCGTGGCCGCGTTCTCCTCGGGAACGGCCGTCGCCGACCACCTCCGACCGGCGGGCGCCGGCATCGGCGGGGTCATCCAGGCCGCGGGGCTGTTGTTCTTCGCCTTCGCCGGCTACGCGCGCATCGCCACTCTGGGCGAGGAGGTGCGCGACCCGGCACGCACCATCCCGCGCGCGATACCCGTCGCGCTCGCCATCGCGCTGGCCGTCTACGCCCTGGTGGCGGTGGCCGCGCTCGGGGTGCTGGGGCCGCAGCGCCTCGGCCGAGCGACGGCGCCGCTGGTCGACACCGTGCGGGCGGCCGGCGCGGGCTGGCTCGTTCCCGTCGTGCAGGTGGGCGCGGCCGTCGCCGCGCTGGGCTCGCTCCTGGCGCTGATCCTGGGCGTCTCGCGCACCACGCTGGCGATGGCCCGAGACCGCCACCTGCCCCACGCGCTGACCGCCGTGCACCCGCGGTTCGGTGTCCCCCACCGGGCGGAACTGCTGATCGGCGTCGTGGTGGCGATCCTGGCCGCCACCGCCGATCTGCGCGACGCGATAGGTTTCTCCTCCTTCGCCGTGCTGATCTACTACGCCGTGGCCAACGCGTCGGCGTTCACCCTGGGGCGCGACGAGGGCCGCCCCCACCGGGTGATCCCGATCACCGGGCTCATCGGATGCGTGCTCCTCGCGTTCGCGATGCCCCTGTCGTCGGTCCTGTCCGGCCTGGCGGTGCTGGCCATCGGCGTCGCCGCCTACGCGATCCGGCGGGCCCGCGCGAAATAGGGGTGGCGCGCTGATTCGATAAATGCTTATATAGAAGAATGTCGAAACAGCAGGCATGCTGCCCCACCCTGGGGACGGCCGCCATGGCCGAGTCCCACGCGTCGGAACTGGCGGCGATGTTCAAGGCGCTGGGCGACCCGGTGCGCCTGAGGTTGTTGAGCCTGATCGCCAGCAGCCCCGGCGGCGAGGCCTGCGTCTGCGAGATCTCGGCGACCTTCGACCTGTCGCAGCCGACCATCTCCCATCACCTCAAACTGTTGCGCTCCGCCGGCCTGGTGGACTGCGAGCGGCGCGGCACCTGGGTGTACTACTGGGCGATTCCCGCAGCGCTACAAAAACTTTCGTCGGTGCTGCAGCCGTGACGGGCACGCACACGTCGGCCCCCAGCGCGGCCGCGACCCGCCTCCCCACCATGGACCGGTTCCTGCCGGTCTGGATCGGCGCGGCAATGGCGGCCGGCCTGGCGCTCGGCCGAATCGTTCCGGGCCTGGGCTCGGCCCTGGGCGCCGTTGCCATTCAAGGTGTTTCACTGCCGATCGCGGCCGGCCTGCTGGTCATGATGTACCCGGTGCTGGCCAAGGTCCGCTACGACCGGCTCGACGAGGTCACCGCCGACCGCAAGCTGATGGTCACCTCCGTGTTGCTCAATTGGGTGGTCGGGCCGGCGGTGATGTTCGCGTTGGCGTGGTCGCTGCTGCCGGACCTGCCGGAGTACCGCACGGGCCTGATCATCGTCGGCCTGGCGCGCTGCATCGCGATGGTCATCATCTGGAACGACCTCGCCTGCGGGGACCGTGAGGCAGCGGCCGTGCTGGTCGCCCTGAATTCGCTGTTCCAGGTGGTCATGTTCGCCGCGCTGGGCTGGTTCTACCTGTCGGTGTTGCCCGGGTGGTTGGGCCTGCCCCAAACCGGGATCAGCGTCTCGCCATGGCAGATCGCCAAAGCGGTGCTCGTCTTCCTCGGGATCCCGCTGCTGGCCGGATACTCCTCGCGCCGGCTCGGCGAACGGTTCCGGGGCCGACACTGGTACGAGACGCGGTTCCTCCCCCGCGTCGGACCGTGGGCCCTCTACGGGCTGCTGTTCACCATCGTGATTCTCTTTGCCCTGCAAGGCCATCAGATCACCTCCCGCCCGTGGGACGTGGCCCGGATCGCGATCCCGCTGCTGGCGTACTTCGCGATCATGTGGGCGGGCGGGTATGCCCTGGGGCTCGCGCTGCGCCTCGGCTACGCCCGCACCGCCACGCTCGCGTTCACCGCGGCCGGCAACAACTTCGAGCTGGCCATCGCGGTGGCCGTCGCGACCTACGGCGTCACGTCCGGGCAGGCCCTCGCCGGGGTGGTCGGCCCCCTCATCGAGGTGCCGGTGCTGGTCGGCCTGGTCTACGTGTCCCTCGCCCTGCGTTCACGGGTTTTCGCCGATGAGCGCTAAGCCCAGCGTCCTGTTCGTCTGCGTGCACAACGCCGGACGCTCCCAGATGGCCGCCGGCCTGCTCAGCCGGCTGGCGCAGGGCCGCATCGAAGTCCGTTCCGCCGGAACGCAACCCGCCGACGAGGTCAACCCCGCCGCCGTCGCCGCCATGGCCGAGCTGGGCGTCGACGTGACCGCGGCCCGCCCGAAGGTCCTCACCGGCGCAGACGTTCAGACCAGTGACGTCGTGATCACCATGGGCTGCGGCGACACCTGCCCGTATTTCCCGGGAGTGTCCTACCGCGACTGGAAAGTGCCCGACCCCGCAGGCCAGCCGCTGGCCACCGTGCGCGCGATCCGCGACGACATCGCCCAGCGCGTCCGAGCGCTGATCGCCGAACTCCTGCCCACCGCAACGCCATAACGCGCACCGAAGAAAGGACACCCCATGTCTCGCGTGCAATTAGCCCTCAACGTCGATGATCTCGGCGAAGCGATCGCGTTCTACTCCAAGCTGTTCAACGCCGAACCGGCCAAGGTCAAACCCGGCTACGCCAATTTCGCGATCGCCGAACCCCCACTCAAACTGGTGCTGATCGAGAACCCCGGTCACGGCGGCAGCCTCAACCACCTCGGCGTGGAGGTCACGGACAGTGACACGGTGCACGCCGAGATCGCGCGCCTCGCCGAGCGCGGACTGGTCACCGAGGCGGAGCTCGACACCACCTGCTGCTTCGCCAACCAGGACAAAGTGTGGGTCACCGGGCCCGGCGGAGAACGCTGGGAGGTCTACACCGTCATCGCCGACTCCGACACCTTCGGACCCGGCGCCGACGAGGCCGAAGCCGCCTGCTGCCAGACCTAGCACCCACCGCACGGTTCCGGCGCGGGCCGAACGGGAAGACTGAGCGGATGGCCGACCCGGGAGAAGACGCGTTCGAAAAGCTGGTCGGGGTGCTGAACTACCCGATGTACGTGGTGACGACGCGCGCCGACGGCGTCGCGGCGGGCTGCCTGGTGGGCTTCGCGAGCCAGACCAGCATCCACCCGCCCCGCTTCCTGGTGGGCCTGTCCCGGAAGAACCACACGTTCCGGGTCGCCGCCAAGGCGACTCACCTGGCGGTGCACGTGTTCGACCACGACCACCTCGACGTCGTGGAGCTGTTCGGCAGCCAGACCGGCGACACCATCAACAAGTTCGACCGCTGCTCGTGGCACAGCGGCCCGGCGCGGCTGCCCATCCTCGACGACGCGGCCGCCTGGTTCGCCGGCGAGATTCTCGACCGGTTCTCCCTGGGCGACCACGTCGGTCATCTGCTCGCGCCGGTGGACGGCCGCCCGCCGCAGGAGCTGGAGAGCTGGGTGTCCTTCGGGGACGTCCAGCATCTGGAACCCGGCCACGAGGCGTAGCCGTGGCTCCCCGCGTGGGCACCGTCGCCGACATCACGGAGCTCGCATCGTTCTACGCCGACCCCCCGCAGGGCGTGCGGGTCAACATGATCTTCAGCGCCGACGGCGCCGCAGCGTTCGGCGGCCGGGCCGGGCCGCTGTCGTGCCCCACCGATCAGCGGCTCCTGAAGATCCTGCGGGGCCTCGCCGACGTGGTTTTGGTGGGCGCAGGCACCGCCCGCGCCGAGAACTACGGCCCGGTGCGGCTCACGGACGGGGGCCCGGCCGCACCGCCACCGATCGCGGTGGTCAGCCGCAGCGGCCGGCTGCCGGCCAGGCTGCTCGGCGACCCCGCTCAGCCACCGATCGTGGTGACGTGCGCGCGGGCGGCGGCGCGCGAGGACCCCGGCGACGGGCGGCGGGTCGTGGTGGCGGGCGAGGACTCCGTCGACGTGGCGCGCGCGGTCGCGCTGCTGCGCGAACGAGGCATGCACCGAATCCTGTGCGAGGGCGGCCCGACCCTGCTCGACGAGTTGGTGGAGGCCGACGCCGTCGATGAGATCTGCGTGACTTTGGCCCCCAAACTCGCCGCGAGCCAGCCGGTGGGCCGCCGCCCGACCGCGTCGCCGCTGCCCGCACCGGTGACTCTGCGCCTCGAACACGCGCTGGTTTGCGACGGTTACGTGTTCTTGCGATATCGCCGCTGATTCCGCTCGACATGCAGCCGGGGAAAGCCCTTCCTATGATGGAAATGCCCGGTTTGACGCCCATATCGAATCGCCTGCGCGGCATGGTTTTCAGATCCTCGCCGTCCACTTTCTCGAGCCATACACCAGGAGGACTATCGGCCAGGTGAGCAGCTCAAACGACGACCATGACTACCGCAATCTCGCGGTGAACCGGCTGCGGCCCAGCGAACTTCAGTGGGCGCTGAACCACGACGCCGTGCACGGTATCGCCTACGCATTCAAGAATCCCGTCGCCGTCGCCGAATCCATCGACGACCCGGACGACGACCGAATGACCTACCTGATCCGCGTCAAGCGCGACGACCTGGCCAACGCCTTCGGCAAGATCAACGACTGGATCACCGAAAACCCCGGCCCCGCCGGGATGCAGGCCTTCGGATTCGTCCGCGCGCTGTCCCGCGAAGGGTTGACTGAACGCGCCGGCGGTGAGGACGAACTCCGTTAATCCCGGCGTCCCGATCGGCTGGCTTTCGCTATTCGCCGTGCCCGGCGGACCGTGAAACCTTAGCCTTATGCCTGCGCACGGTCGGTGACTGAGGAGTCGGGATGGGTGACACCACCGCGGATTCGCGGGAGGGTTCGCAGTTCGGGCCATATCTGCTGCGGCGGCTGATCGGTCGCGGCGGCATGGGTGATGTCTACGAGGCCGAGGACACGGTCCGGGAGCGCACGGTCGCCCTGAAGCTGATGTCGCAGACACTGTCCAACGACCCCGTTTTCCGCTCCCGCATGCAGCGCGAGGCCCGCACCGCGGGCCGGTTGCAGGAACCGCACGTCGTGCCGATCCACGACTTCGGCGAGATCGAAGGTCAGCTCTACGTCGACATGCGCCTGATCGACGGCAAGGACCTGGCCGGCATGCTGAGCCGGTACGGGCCGCTGTCCCCGCCGCGGGCGGTGGCGATCGTCCGCCAGATCGGCTCGGCGCTCGACGCCGCCCACGCGGCCGGGGTCCTGCATCGCGACGTGAAACCGGAGAACATCCTGGTGAGCGGCGATGATTTCGCCTACCTCGTCGACTTCGGCATCGCCAGCGCCACCGCCGACGAGAAGCTGACCCAGATCGGCACCACGGTGGGCACGGTGAAGTACATGGCCCCGGAGCGATTCAGCGACTCCGACGTCACCCACCGCGCCGACATCTACGCCTTGGCCTGCGTCTTGTACGAGTGCCTGACCGGATCCCCGCCGTACACCGGCGACCAGATCAGCGTGATGGGCGCCCACCTGCACCAGGCGATCCCGAAGCCCAGCGCGGCGCGGCCAGGCATCCCGGCCGCCTTCGACGGGGTGATCGCCCGCGGCATGGCCAAGGATCCCGCGGACCGCTACGCCACCTGCGGTGACCTCTCGGCGGCCGCGTATGCGGCCCTCGCCGAACCCGACCAGGACCGGGCCACCGACATCCTGCAACGCAGCCAGGTGGCGCGGATGCCTGCCGCCTTCGCCAGCCAGCAGTCCGCCGGGATCGCCCAGGCCACCCCCGCGCACGCCCCCTCGTCCGGCCCGATGTGGGCGCCGACACCTCCCGGCGGCCCGACGCCCCAGCCGACGGGATGGGGAGGCGCCCCCACCTGGGGCCCGAGCACCGCGGGCGTCGCGCCGCCCTGGGGGCAACCGCCGCGGCCGAGCAGGCGCTTGAGGTGGTAGGGGCCGAACATCGTCCCCACCCGCGAGCCCTGGCCGCCGGTCAT
>NZ_LZJA01000022.1:0-1038 GCF_001666785.1 Mycobacterium sp. E3305
GGGGTGATGGTGAGTGCGTTGTGGGTGAGCACCACCGGCCAGTTGGTGTTGATCGTTCACCATCTGGTCGTGGATGCGGTGTCGTGGCGGATCCTGTTGGAAGACGTCAACATCGCGTGGACCCAGCACCACCACGGCCAGCCGATCGCCCTGCCCCCCGGCGGGACCTCGTTTCAGCGCTGGGCCGCGTTTCTGGACGAGCACGCCCACACCGCGGCGGTCATCGCACAGGCCGACACCTGGAACCACGTCGCGGCGACCGCGGCCGCGCTGCCCCCGCCACAGCCCGGCGACACCTACGCCAGCGCCGGGCACCTCACCGCCACCCTGGACACCGAGACCACCCGGGTGTTGCTCTCCGACGTCCCCGCGGCCTTCCACACCGGCATCCACGACCAGATGGTGAACGATCAACACCAACTGGCCGGTGGTGCTCACCCACAACGCACTCACCATCACCCCGGCGGCGGGATTTAGCCGAGACAGGGCCTGGGCCAGCACCTGATCGGTGAGCGCCTCGACGGTGTGTAGGCACTCACCGGCACCGACCGCGCCGGGGTCGGCAACGGTCAACGACCGGGCGTTGGTGTCGGCACGCAGTCTGAGCATGGGGTGGTGGTCGAGCAGCGCCTGCAGGATGGCGAGCAGGTCGGCGTGGGTGGCCCCGGTCGGGACCTGGAGCGCCATGGTTTGGTTGAACTCATCGATCGGGCCGTCAATGTCGAACAGCCAGTGCATGATCGGGGTAGGCGTGATCGGCCCGATGCCTTCGTCGACGAGTTGTTCGCGGGCCTCGGTGATCCCGGGGATGCGGGCCAGGCGGGCCACGGTCTGCTCGACGAAGATGTCGCGGGCACGGCAGGCCAGCCCCGCGGCGCGGGCGCGGGCGACCACCTGCATCGACAGGATGCTGTCGCCGCCGAGGTCGAAGAAGGAGTCGTCGATGCTGATGCGGTCGAGGCCGAGGACTTCGGTGTAGATGGTGGTCAGGAGTTCTTCGATGGGGGTGGTGGGCGCCATCTCGTTGATGGATTGCGG
>NZ_LZJA01000023.1:0-51242 GCF_001666785.1 Mycobacterium sp. E3305
GCACCCGAGGAGGATTCCATGCCGAAGACGACGAAAGGCGGCAAGCCGAAGAAGGACGAATTGCCGAGCACTTTGCGTCGCCGAACCCCGCCTCCCGCCGGGCGAAATATGTCAAGATGATTGACATGGTTCAGGCCGAAGATGCCCCGCTTGGTTACCTGCTCTACCGGGTGGCCAGTTTGCTGCGACCGGAGGTTTCCGCGGTGTTGGGCCCGCTGGGCCTGACGCTGCCCGAATTCGTCTGCCTACGAATGCTTTCCATCCTTCCGGGGATGTCGAGCGCCGAATTGTCTCGGCAGGCCGGCGTCACACCGCAGGCGATGAACACGGTGCTGCGCAAGCTGGAAGACATTGGCGCCGTGGCGCGCCCGACGTCGGTGTCCAGCGGCCGCGCGCTGCCCGCCACGCTCACCGGCCAGGGCCGCGCCCTGCTCAAACGCGCCGAAGGCGCGGTGCGGACCGCCGACGCCCGCATCCTGGCCAAGCTGACCGAGAGTCAGCAGCGCGAGTTCAAACGAATGCTCGACAAGCTCGGTTCCGACTGACCGGCGACTAAGCGGCTTGGATCCGGGCCCACGGCCGCGCCTCTTCGAGTTCGTGGGCCAGCTCGAGCAGTAGCGCCTCCTGGCCGATGTCGGCCGAGAACATCATGCCCACCGGCATGCCTTCGTCGGACTGGGCCAACGGAAGCGAGATCGCCGGCTCACCGGTGACGTTCTGCAGCGGGGTGAACGAGACCCAGTCGATCAGTCGCTCGATTACCTGGTGGTAATCGGTGGGTGCCAGATATCCGATGCGGGGCGTCTCGTCGGCGAGCGTCGGGGTCAGCACGACGTCGTAGGTGCCGAAGAATCTTGCGGTGCGCCTACGGATTCGGCGCAGGCGCATGATCGCCAGCGGCAGTCGGTGCATGTTGCGGGCGGTGTGGCGCTCCAGACCGAGGGTCAGGCTGTCCAGCCTGCTGCGGTCGAAGGTCGCGCCGAACATCCGGCGCCCCGTGCGGACCTGGGCCAGCGCCAGGAATCCCCAGTACAACACGAAGTCGTCGACAAAACTGGCCGGCACCGGGGGCTCTTCGAGGTATTCGACGCGGTGGCCGAGCTCCTCGAGAAGACCGGACGACTTCAGCGTGAGCTCGCGCACCTGCGGGCTGCAGTCCCGTTGCACCGAGCGGGTCAGCACGGCGATTCGCAGCCGCTGCCTGCCGGGACCGGTGACATCCCCGATCGGCGCCAGTTTCGGATTACGCCAGATGCGTTCGGCCTCCCGGTAGAACGCCGCGGTGTCGCGCACCGATCGAGTGACCACACCGTTGGCGACGATGCCCACCGGCATCCGGCGCAGGTGCGGGTCCAGCGGCAGCCGCCCACGCGACGGCTTCAGCCCGACGAGGCCGTTGCAGGCGGCGGGGATGCGGATGGATCCGCCTCCGTCATTGGCGTGGGCCATCGGCACCACGCCGGCGGCGACGAATGCCCCAGAGCCCGACGACGATGCGCCGGCACTGAAGTCGGTGTTCCACGGGTTGCGGACCGGCCCCAGCCGGGGGTGCTCGGCGGACGCGCTGAAACCGAATTCCGACAGCTGCGTTTTTCCCACGGGTGCCAGCCCGGTGGCCAGGAACAGCCGGGTGAACTCGCCGTCGGAGGTGGCATTCCACGGCGTCCACGCGTCGGTGCCGTGCATCGTCGGCTGGCCGGCGATGTCGACGTTGTCCTTGAGGAACGTCGGGACCCCGCTGAAGAAGCCGTCGGCAGGGCTGCCCGACGCGCTGTCCCTGGCCTGTTGAAAGGCCGCATACGCCAAACCGTTGAGCACCGGATCGACGGCCTCGGTGCGGGCGATCGCCGCCTCGACGACCTCCGCCCTGCTGACCCAGCCGGCCTGTATCGCGTGGGCGAGGCCGACCGCGTCGAGATCACCGAGGGCGTCGTCGCCGAACGCATGGACGTGTCGCATGAATCGACGCTAGCCCGCCTTCGCGCGGGACTTAGGCCTGGCCCACTTCGAAGCGCACGAACCGCGTCACCGTCACGCCGGCCTCGTCGAGCAGGGCCTTGACCGTCTTCTTGCTGTCGGACACCGACGGCTGCTCCAGCAGCACCGCGTCCTTGAAGAAACCGTTCAGCCGGCCTTCGACGATCTTGGGCAGCGCCTGCTCCGGCTTGCCCTCCGCCTTGGCCGTCTCCTCGGCGATACGGCGCTCGCTGGCCACGACGTCTTCAGGAACGTCCTCGCGGGACAGGAAGCGCGCCTTGAGGGCGGCGATCTGCAGCGCGACCGAGTGCGCGGCCTCGGAATCCGAGCCCTGGTACTCGACCAGGACGCCGACGGCGGGGGGCAAGTCGGCCGCCCGCTTGTGCAGGTAGGCCTCGACCGTCCCGTCGAAGTACGCGACGCGACGCAGCTCGAGCTTCTCGCCGATCTTCGCCGACAAGTCGGCGATGGCCTGCTCGACCGTGGAGTCGCCGGCCTTGGCGGCCTTCAGCGCGTCGACGTCGGTGGCCTTGGACTGGGCCGCGGCCGCGACGATGTCGTCGGCGAGCTTCTGGAACTCTGCGTTCTTGGCGACGAAGTCCGTCTCCGAGTTCAACTCGATCAGCGCGCCGCCCTGGGCGGCGACCAGGCCCTCGGCCGTGGCGCGTTCGGCGCGCTTGCCGACGTCCTTGGCGCCCTTGATGCGCAACGCTTCGACGGCCTTGTCGAAGTCGCCGTCGCTCTCGGCCAGCGCGTTCTTGCAGTCGAGCATGCCGGCGCCGGTGAGCTCACGAAGCTTCTTGACGTCGGCGGCGGTGAAGTTGGCCATGTCAGCCTTCCTATGAAGGGTCTGGTGTCGATTCGGGTGCGCCCGCAGCGGCGTCGGTGGGGGCGCTGGCAGCGGCGGAGGCCAGCAGTTCCTGCTCCCATTCGGGCAGCGGCTCGGCGGCCTCCGCCTCGGGCTTGCCGTCGCCGCGGCCGACCCCGGCGCGGGCCTGCAGGCCCTCGGCGACCGCGGAGGCGATCACCTTGGTCAGCAGCGCGGCCGAGCGGATGGCGTCGTCGTTGCCCGGGATCGGGTAGTCGACCTCGTCGGGGTCGCAGTTGGTGTCCAGGATCGCGATGACCGGGATGCCGAGCTTGCGGGCCTCGCCGACCGCGATGTGCTCCTTGTTGGTGTCGACGACCCAGATCGCCGACGGCACCTTGGCCATGTCGCGAATACCGCCGAGGCTGCGCTCCAGCTTGTTCTTCTCCCGGGTCAGCATCAAGATTTCCTTCTTGGTGCGGCCCTCGAAGCCACCGGTCTGCTCCATCGCCTCGAGCTCCTTGAGGCGCTGCAGCCGCTTGTGCACGGTGGAGAAGTTGGTGAGCATGCCGCCCAGCCAGCGCTGGTTCACGTACGGCATGCCGACGCGGGTGGCCTCGGCCGCAACCGATTCCTGCGCCTGCTTCTTGGTGCCGACGAACAGGACGGTGCCGCCGTGGGCGACGGTCTCCTTGACGAACTCGTACGCCTTATCGATGAAGGTCAGCGTCTGCTGCAGGTCGATGATGTAGATGCCGTTGCGGTCGGTGAAGATGAACCGCTTCATCTTGGGATTCCAGCGACGGGTCTGGTGCCCGAAGTGGGTGCCGCTGTCGAGCAGCTGCTTCATGGTTACGACGGCCATGCGTGTGCCTTACGTGTGTCGGTTGTCGCCCGGCATCGGGTGAAGCCGGGCCCTGGCGCCTGCTGCGATGCCGGACCTCGCCAGGAAACCCTGGCGGGGACCGCCCGGCACGCGGTGCGAACTCCTAGTGGAACGGGAGACGCGGGGCGGACGCGCGAAGTCAGCCCGCGAACGAGCTGCGACCAGCAGTTTACACGGACTCAGCTGGTGGTTTTGCACAGCACCGGCCGCACCTGAGTGGCGACGGCGCCGGTGGCCCACTCAACTGAGCCGATGCGACGGGTTTGGTGGCTGTTGGCGTGGCTGACGGTGCTCGGCGCGGCGCCGGCGGGTGCGGACGACGCCCGCCTGGACTGGCCGCTGCGCCCGCCGCCCGCCGTGGCCCGGGGGTTCGACGCCCCGTCCCCGGACTGGCGGCCGGGGCATCGGGGGGTGGACCTGCCCGGCGTCCCTGGTCAGCCGGTGTACGCGGCGGGCACCGCCACGGTGGTGTTCGCCGGTCAGCTGGCGGGGCGCCCGGTGGTGTCGCTGGCCCACCCCGGCGGGCTGCGCACCAGCTACGAGCCGGTCCGGGCGGCGGTGCGGGTCGGCCAGCCGGTGACGGCCCGGACCGTGATCGGCTCGCTCGAGCCCGGGCATGCCGGCTGCCGGGCGGCGGCCTGCCTGCACTGGGGCGCGATGTGGGGCCCGGCGTCCGGCGCCCATTACGTCGATCCGCTGGGCCTGGTGAAATCGACGCCGATCCGGCTCAAGCCGCTGCGGGGCTGAGCGTGCGGGCCGTGCCCCCAGCCACACCCGTCTCCGGCCGGAGGGCGGACCCTCGTGCCTCGGGGCTTCCCGGCGCCGGGGCGGAAGTGACGCCCGGGAATCGCCGGCTCACGCCCGCGGGTGGGCCTGATCGTGCACCGCCCGCAACCGGGAGACGGCGACGTGGGTGTAGAGCTGGGTCGTCGCCAGGCTGGAATGGCCGAGTAGCTCCTGCACGACCCGCAGGTCGGCCCCACCTTCCAGCAGATGCGTCGCCGCGCTGTGCCGCAGCCCGTGCGGGCCCAGGTCGGGGGCGCCGTCCACCGCGGCGACCGTCTGGTGCACCACCGTGCGGGCCTGGCGCACGTCGAGCCGGCGGCCCCGCGCGCCCAGCAACAGCGCCGGACCGGACTCAGCGGTCACCAGGGCCGGGCGGCCCTCGTCGAGCCAGGCGCGCAGCGCCTCGGCGGCCGGCATCCCGAACGGCACGGTGCGCTGCTTGTTGCCCTTGCCGAGCACCCGCACCAGCCGATAACCGGTGTCCACGTCGTCGATGTCCAGGCCGCACAGCTCGCTCACCCGAATCCCGGTGGCGTACAACATCTCGACGATCAACCGGTCCCGCAACGCCATCGGATCACCTTGTTGGGCACCCGATTTCGCGGCGGCCATCGCGTCGAGCGCCTGATCTTGGCGCAGCACTGCCGGCAGCGTGCGGTGCGCCTTGGGCACCTGCAGCCGCGCCGCCGGGTCCCCGGCCAACAGGCCACGCCGCGCGGCCCACGCGGTGAACGCCTTGACCGCCGACGTGCGACGGGCCAGCGTCGTGCGCGCCGCTCCCGCCGTGGCCGAGGCGGACAGCCAGGAGCGCAGGAGCGGCAGGCTCAGCCCGTCCAGCGCGGCGCCGCGGCTCTCGAGGAACGTCAGCAGCGAGCGCAGGTCACCGAGGTAGGCCCGGCGGGTGTGCGCCGAGCGGCCGCATTGCAGCGACAGGTATTCGTCGAATTCCTCGAGGATGGCCTCCACGCCTGCAACGTTCGCAGGAGCCGGGGACCCGGTTCAGTCGACGCGCCGAAGCGTGTCCGGGGTGAGATCTTTCAGTGTCGGATAGCCGTCGACCGCCATGATCAGGTCCGCTTCGGCCAGCAGCGAACGCAGCACGTGGACGACGCCGTCGACGCCGCCCAATGCCAGGCCGTACGCGTACGGCCTGCCGATCCCCACCGCGGTCGCGCCCAGCGCCAGCGCCTTGACGATGTCGGCGCCGCTGCGGATGCCCGAGTCGAACAGCACCGGCAGCCCGTCGGCCGCCTCGATCACCCCGGGCAGGCAGTCCAGCGCCGGCAGGCCGCCGTTGGCCTGGCGTCCGCCGTGCGTCGAGCAATAAATACCGTCGACGCCGCCGTCCCTGGCGCGTCGGGCGTCGTCGGGATGGCAGATGCCCTTGACGATGAGCGGCAGCTTGGTCAGCGACCGCAGCCAGGGCAGGTCGGCCCACGTCAACGGATTGCCGAAGGTCGTAATCCACTGCAGCACAGTGGCCTGCGGGTCTTCCTCGGGCGGGCGTGCCAGGCCGGCGCGAAAGACCGGGTCGCTGGTGTAGTTGGCCAAGCAGTGCCCGCGCAATTGCGGAAAATTCGCCGTGCTGAGGTCGCGCGGACGCCAGCCGGGAACCCAGGTGTCCAGCGTGACGATGATGCCCCGGTAGCCGGCGGCCTCGGCCCGCTGCACCAGGCTCGCGGCGAGCTCGCGGTTCTTGGGCGTGTACAGCTGGAAAAAGCCGGGCGTGTCGCCGAACTGGGCGGCGACGTCTTCCAGTGGGTCGGCGGTCAGGGTGGAAACGACCATCGGGACACCGGTGGCCGCCGCGGCGCGCGCGGTGGCCAGGTCGCCATGGCCGTCTTGAGCGCAGATGCCGATGACGCCGATCGGGGCCATGAACACCGGCGACGGCAGCGTCAGGCCGAACATCTCGACCGACAGGTCACGCTCGGCGGCGCCGACGAACATCCGCGGCATCAAGCCCCGGCGGTCGAATGCCTCGCGATTGGCCCGTTGGGTGCGCTCGTCGCCGGCGCCACCCGTGACGTAGGACCACACCGACGGCGACATCGCCCGTTCCGCCCGGGCCTCCAGCTCCGCGAAGGCCATCGGCAGCGCGGGCGCGACCCCGCCCAGACCCTGGAAGTAGATCTCGTTCTGGTAATCGCCGAAATGCGCCATGGAAGTAGAGGATGCCAGCCGGCGATCGGACCGACGAACCCGCTACGAAGCCCCGGCCTCGGCCTCGGCCAGTTCCTTCTTCCATTGCCGGAAGGTCTCTTCGGTGCGGCCGCGCCGCCAGTAGCCCGAGATGGACGACGCCCACTTCGCGTCAACGCCGCGCTCCTTGCGGATGTAGGGCCGCAGATTGTGCATGACGCTTTGCGCCTCGCCGTGGACGAACACGTGCACCCGCCCGGGCAGCCACGGCGTGGTGGTGACGGCCTCGATCAGCGGGGCGTGGTCGCCTGCGCGGTCCTCGGGGACCAGGTCGGCCCGGCCGCCGCGATAAACCCAATGCACCTCGACGCCTTCCGGCGCCGTCAGGGGAATCTCGTCTTCCTGGCCCGCCACCTCGATGAACGCCTTGCCGACGGCGCTGGGTGGCAGCGCTTCCAGGGCGACGGCGATCGCCGGCAGCGCCGATTCGTCACCGGCCAGCAGATGCCAATCGGCGGCCGGATCGGGGGTGTAGGCACCGCCGGGACCCATCAGGAAGATCCGCTGGCCGGGCTGCGCCGCGGCCGCCCACTGGCCCGCGATCCCGTGCTCGCCGTGCGTGACGATGTTCAACGTGAGCTGACCGGCGGCGCTGTCGACGCGGCGGACCGTCATGGTCCGAACCGACGGCCGCTTCTCGGGCGGCAGGCCGGCGAAGCTGTCGAGGGTCAACGGCTGCGGCAAGTCCGCGACGTCGACGTCGTCGGCGACGAACGCCAGCTTGACGTAGGAGTCGGTGAATTTGCTGGGCACGAAGGCGTCGAAGTCCTTGCTGCCCAGCACGACCGCGACCATGTGCGGTGTGAGCTCCTTGGTATCGACAACCTCGAAGCGTTGCAGAGGTCGACCCGCCACTTGTCCTCCTGTCCCCGCCCGACCCCCGTCGACTATACGAGCCGCGGCGTCGACGCAGCTCGGCCGCTCGAGGCCCGGGGAAGTCGCCACTTGCCCTCCTGACGACACACCAACCCGGCCAGCTCGAGCATGGCCAGCGGCCCCAACACCCGCTCGGGCGCCAGCCCCGACGCAATCGCAAGCTGTTCGACGGTTGCGGCGCCGCGGCCCGGCAGCGCCTCGTACACCCGGCGTTCGCCGTCACTCAGCCCGTCGAGCTCGGTCGCCGGGCGCGGTTCCTCGGCGGCCAGCTCCCCGATGCGGCCGATGAGCTCGACGATGTGGTCGGCCCGGGTGACCAGCTCGGCGCCGTCGCGCAGCAGCGCGTGGCAGCCGGCCGACGCCGACGACGTCACGGGCCCGGGCACCGCCGCGACCACCCGCCCCAGCGCCCGCGCCCACGCGGCGGTGTTGGCCGCTCCGCTGCGCAGCCCCGCTTCGACCACCACCGCGGCCCCCGCGACGGCGGCCACCAGTCGGTTGCGGGTCAGGAATCGGTGGCGCGCGGGCCGAACGCCCGGCGGGTATTCGGTGAAGAGCAACCCGTGTTGGCCCACGCGATGCAGCAACGTGGTGTGGCCGCTCGGATACGGGATGTCGAGTCCCCCGGCGAGGACGGCCACGGTGACGCCGTCAGCATTGAGCACCGCCCGGTGCGCGGCCCCGTCGATGCCGTAGGCGCCGCCGGAGACGACGGCCACCTCGCGTTGCACCAGCCCGACCGCCAAGTCCTCGGCGACCTGCTCGCCATATGCCGTCGCGGCCCGGGTGCCCACCACGGCGGCAGCCCTGTGCGCCACCTCGTCGAGCCGGATCGGACCTTGCGCCCACAACACCATCGGGGCCGCGCCGCGCGCTCTGCCCGAGGCGCCGCCGAACGCGGCAAATGCCAGCAGCGGCCACTCGTCGTCGTCGGGCGTGATCAACCGTCCCCCGCGGCGGGCGAGCAGCTCGAGGTCGGCCGCGGCGCAGTCGATTTCGCGCCTCGCCTCCGTGTGCCGCGCTAGATCGTCGTCGACCACGCCGCGGCGCACCCGGTCGGCCGCCTCTACCGGGCCGACGGACCGCACCAGGGTGGCCAGCCCGGCACAGGGCGGCTCGGCCACCCTGGACAGGTACGCCCAGGCGCGCAGCGCCGGATCGTCGACCGCCGTCAGCATTGGGGCGCTGCGGCTTCCAAGAATCCGCCAAGGATTCGTTTAGCCCCATACGCGAATGTGTTGTCGTCGACCCCCATTCGCCATCGCGCGGCCGGCAACGAACGGAGCAAACAATGATCGTCTGCTCGCCGACCCAGCTCGCGGCGCCCGCTCGCCCGGTAAACCCTTGGGCGATCGCGGCGTTCGCGCTGAGCCTGGTCAGCTGGTGCGGCCTGCCCATCCCGATCCTGAGCGGCGTCCTCGCGTTCGTCGCGCTGCGTGACATGGAACAGCGCGGCGAGCGCGGCCGCGCGATGGCGCAGTTCGCCCGGGCGTTCGCCATCCTGGTGACCGTCGCGATAGCGGTCCGCGGCGGGCACAACGACTGGCTGACCAAGGCGTACTGGTGATTTGCGGTCGGCGCTCATCGCTGCGCCCCCGGCTGACGGAAGCTGAGCGCGGCGGCGACCTCCTCGGGCCCGGGCGATACCCCGCCGGCGAGATCGGTCAGGCTCCACGCGACCCGCAGCGTCCGGTCCAGGCCCCGGATGCTGAGCGCACCACGGTCCAGGGCCTTCTGCAGCGGAGTCATCGCCGCGTTGCCGGGGCGGAACTTTCGGCGCAACAGCGCCCCGCTCACTTCGGCGTTGGTCCGAAATCCATACGGTGACCACCGCTGGGCCGCGGCCGCGCGGGCCTGGGCCACCCGGAGCCGAACCTGTGCCGTCGATTCGGCTTCGCCGCCGGAGAACGCGCCCGCGCGCACCGAGTGCATCTGCACCCGCAGGTCCACCCGGTCGAGCAGTGGACCGGACAGCTTGCCGAGGTAGCGGCGCTTGGCCGCGGCCGCACAGATGCAGTCCTGCGGATCGGCGGGTGCGCAGGGGCACAGGTTGGCCGCCAGCACCAGCTGAAACCGCGCGGGGTAGCAGGCGACACCGTCGCGCCGCGCGAGACGAATCTCCCCATCCTCCAAGGGAGTTCGCAAGGCTTCCAGCGCGCTGACACTGATCTCTGCGCATTCGTCCAGGAAGAGCACACCGCGATGCGCGCGGCTGACGGCGCCGGGGCGCGCCATGCCCGAGCCGCCGCCGACGAGCGCCGCGACGCTGGAGCTGTGATGCGGCGCCACGAACGGCGGCGCGGTGATCAGCGGCGTCTCCCCCGACAGCAGCCCGGCCACCGAATGGATCGCGGTGACCTCGAGCGACTCGCTCTCCGAGAGCGGCGGCAGCAGACCCGGGAGCCGCTGGGCCAGCATGGTTTTGCCGACGCCCGGCGGCCCGGTGAGCATGAGGTGGTGCGACCCGGCGGCCGCCACCTCCACCGCGAACCGCGCCTGGGTCTGCCCGACCACATCGGCCAGATCCACCGAGGGTTCCGGCGGGGTGGCCGTCGTGGTGATGCGGTGGTGCAGGGCGATGGACCCGGCGAGCCATTTCTGCAGCTGCCGCAACGTCCGCACGCCCCAGACGTCGATGCCGTCGACAAGGCTGGCCTCGGCCAGGTTGTCGACCGGGACGACGACGGCAGGCCAGCCGTCGCGCTTGGCGGCCAACACCGCCGGCAGCACACCGCGCACGGGGCGCACCCGGCCGTCCAGCGACAACTCGCCCAGCAGCACCGTCTTCTCGAGGCGGTCCCACGGGTTCTTTCGCTGCGCCGACAGGACGGCCGCGGCCAGGGCAATGTCGTAGACCGACCCCATTTTGGGCAGCGTCGCCGGCGAGAGCGCGAGCGTGAGCCGCGCCATCGGCCAGTCGTTGCCGCAGTTGGTGACCGCGGCCCTGACCCGGTCACGGGATTCCTGCAGTGCGGCGTCGGGCAGACCCACCAGATGAACGCCCGGCAGTCCGGAGGTGATGTCGGCTTCGATTTCCACGATCTGTCCATCCACTCCGCGGACGGCGACCGAGAACGCGCGGCCGAGCGCCATCAGCCGATCCCTTGCAGATGGGTGATTTCGGGCGTCCGCCGGCGCCCGATCCGCACCCGGATCACGTCGATGCGCAGCGCCGCCCAGCGCGTGTCCTGGCCCGCCAGCCACAGCCCGGCCAGGCGGCGCAGCCGACGGACCTTTCGCTCGGTGACCGCGTACGCCAGCCCGCCGTAGCCGTCGCCGGTACGGGTCTTCACCTCGACGAACACCACAGTGCGGGTGGCGTCGTCGCAGGCGATGACGTCTAGTTCGCCGTAGCGGCAACGCCAGTTGCGTTGCAGAACACGCAATCCCGCCCTCGCCAGATGGTCAACCGCGAGCGCCTCACCGAGCGCTCCGAGCTGGATCCGGGTCATAGTCGTTTCGGTCGTCATGCCGGCAACTGTGCGGGCCGGCCCCGACACGGCGGGCCACTGCGGCGCGTGTGAGCCGTCCACGCGGCCGGTTATCCCCAGTGCCGCGCTCATCCACAGTCGGCCGACACCGTCTAGCCGATGCGATCGGCCCTGGTGTAGATGTTCATCGAGTCCTCGCGCAGGAAGGCGACCAATGTGATGCCCGACTCCTCGGCCAACGACACGGCCAGCGACGACGGCGCCGACACGGCGGCCAGCACCGGAATCCCGGCCAGCACCGCTTTTTGCGTCAACTCGAAGGAGGCCCGCCCACTGACCAGCAGGACCGAGCCGGCCAGCGGCACTCGCCGCTGCTCCAGCGCCCAGCCGATGACCTTGTCCACGGCGTTGTGCCTGCCGACGTCCTCGCGCACCGCGAACATCGTCCCGTCGACCCCGAACAGCGCGGCCGCGTGCAGCCCGCCGGTGCTGTCGAAAACCTTTTGCGCGGAACGGAGTTGGCCCGGCATCGCTTCAAGTGTGGCCGCCGCGACAGTCGCCGGATCCGCCCCGGGGGCGAAACGACCGATCACCCGCACCGCATCCAGCGACGCCTTGCCGCACACTCCGCACGAGGAGGTGGTGTAGAAGTTTCGGGTCACGTCGAGGGTGGGTGCCGCGACGCCGGCGGCCAAGGTCACGTCCAGGACGTTGTAGGTGTTCGTGCCGTCGACGGCACCGCCGCAATAGCGGATGCTCTGCACGTCGTCGCGGCCGGCGATGATGCCCTCGGTGAGCAGAAAGCCTTGAGCCAATTCGAAATCCGCCCCCGGCGTGCGCATGGTCACGGTGACCGCCGCGCCGTTCACCCGGATCTCGAGCGGCTCCTCGACGACCAGCGTCTCCGGCCGGGTGATCGCTTCGCCGGCAGCCAGGTGCGTCACCCTCCGGCGCGCAGTTACGTGCCGCACGAGGCGATTTCACCGTCGGCGGGTATTGCGGCGGAGCGCTGAGAACTCACGCAGCAAAACTACCCCGGCCTCATAGCGCCGAGGCCAGCGCGGTCAGGGTTTCCGCCGAGGTGTGGACCGGCCGCCAGCCGAGTTGGGTGCGCGCCTTCGTGGTGTCCATGACCATCGACGTGCGCGCGGTGTGGAGCCATTCCAGCATGGACGGGACGAGCGGCACCCGCGAAAGCGCCGCCGACGCCGCGGAGGCTGCGACGGCGGGAACCCGGACCGGGCGCCCACCCAGCGCCCTGGCCACGTCGGCGACCGTGACGACACCGTCGCCGGCGATGTTGTACGCCCCGGGGGGCGCCGGCGTGGTGGCCGCCAACGCGATCGCGCTCGCGACGTCGTCGTGGTGCACCAGCTGCAGCGGGTAGCCCGGGTCCGGGACGACCGGCTTCAAAATCGGCACCGCCTTGACCACTGCGCGCATCGGGCCGGGCAGTTGGTTCCACGGCATCGCATCGGCCAGGGCGGTGGCGTTGGGGCCGGCGACGATGCACGGCCGCAACACGAAGACCTCCAGCGGCGAGTCCTTGGTGATCTCGCCGAGCAGGGCCTCGCACGCCGCCTTCTGCTCGGAGTAATAGTGCTCTTCGGACCCCCGCGCCGGCACGTCCTCGGTCAGCGGGTCGGGGTTGTCGCGGTGATATCCATAGGCCGCCACCGAGGACGTGTACACCAGGCGCCTGGGCCGCTCGCTGGCGACCGTCGCCTCGAACACGTTGCGGGTGCCCTGCAGGTTGATGCGGGCGCTCTCTTCCCGCGATCCCATGATGATGAAGGCCAGGTGGATCACCACGTCGGTCTGGGCCACCAGGGCGTCGACGGCCTCGCGGTCCAGGATGTCGCCCTGCTGGTAGGTGGTCTTCTGCCAGCCGCGCGAAGACGGGTCGAACGGGCGGCGGGCCATCCCGATGATGGCGTCCACGGCCGGTTCGCGCTCCAGCGCCGTCACCGCCGACATCCCGATCTCGCCGGTCGGCCCGGTCACCGCGACGGTAATTCCCACCCCAACGCTTTTTCCCGTCGGTGGCCCGCCGAAACCAGGGGTGGGAAACGTCACCCAGACCATCTCGCCCGGTGGCGCAAATCGTGAGCGCCGGACGCGCGGGTACCCGTATTGTCGGCGAACGATTCTGGCGGTCCGCGCACCGGCGGGCCGGGCGCGTGCAATTCGTCGCAATCGCGCCGAACAGCGTGTGAGGCGCGCCCGCAAGACCGATAATCTACGGCGATCGAACGCGGGGTCAGAGTGCATTGCACAGGGAATGAGGCACACATGGGGGACGAATCGACGGCCGCAGGCCGACCGACGCCCGGCGGGGAGAAGGCCGACCCCGGGACCGTCTTCGCCGCGCTGGCCGAGATCATCTACCAGGGCTCGGACGCCGGTCAGATGTACGCGGCCATCTGCGTCGCCGCCACCCTGATCGTCCCCGGTTGCGATCACGCCAGCCTCTTGGTGCGCGACGGCGACAGCTATGTCACCGTCGGCGCGAGCGACCGGTTGGCCCAGCAGGTCGACGAGCTGGAACGGCGTTCGGGCGACGGGCCGTGCATCGACGCGATCGAGGAGGAAACCCCACAGATCGACCCGGACCTCAGGACGCCGTCGCTGTGGCCCAAGCTGGCGAAGGTGCTGGTGGCGGAGACCCCGGTGCGCGGGGCGATGGGTTTTCGGCTGCTGGTGGACAAACGCAAAGCGGCCGCGCTGAACCTCTTCAGCGACACCGCAGGTGTGTTCGACTCCGAGGCGGCCGGGCGTGCGGCGGTGCTCGCCTCGTTCGCCAGCGTGGCCATCAACGCGGTCGCCAAGGGTGAGGACGCGAGCAGCCTGCGCCGGGGACTGCTGAGCAACCGCGAGATCGGCAAGGCGGTCGGCATGCTGATGCTGCTGCACGACATGACCGAGGACCAGGCGTTCGAACTGCTGCGCCGCCATTCCCAGTCGCTGAACATCAAGCTGGCCGACGTGGCGCGGGTCGTCATCGAGAGGCGCGGCCAGCTGCCGCCCCCGGAAGAAGGCTAGGCCCGGCTACTCGGGCAGCCGCAGCTCGGGCTTTTCCACCTCTTCGATGTTGACGTCCTTGAACGTCACCACCCGTACCTGCTTGACGAACCGGGCCGGCCGGTACATGTCCCACACCCAGGCGTCGGACAGCCGGAGTTCGAAATACACCTCGCCGTCGGCGTTGCGCGGCACCATCTCGACGCTGTTGGCCAGGTAGAACCGCCGCTCGGTTTCCACGACGTAGCTGAACTGTCCGACGATGTCTTTGTATTCGCGGTATAGCGAGAGCTCCATCTCGGTTTCGTACTTTTCGAGATCCTCGGCACTCATCTGTTCAGACGTCCTTCTCGGAGAAACACTTCCCCGGCGTTCCGCCCAGGGAATCCTGGTCCCATCTTTCCTCACCGATATCCGCCGCGCGCGGGCGGAGGTCCGGTCTGCATTCGGCCACCACGCGGCCACCCGACCCTTGTGACCCTATGGCCACCCGCCGAACGTTGATGAACGAATGGCGGTGTTCGGGGCAGGGCCCCAGCTGCGTCAGCGCCACGCTGTGCGCCGGCGTGCCGTAGCCCTTGTGCTCGGCGAAGCCGTAACCCGGGTGGTCGGCGTCCATGGCGACCATCAGCCGGTCCCGGCTCACCTTCGCCAGCACGCTGGCCGCGGCGATGCAGGCCGCCACCGCGTCGCCCCCGATCACCGGAAGCGACGGCACCGGCAGCCCGGGGACGCGGAATCCGTCGCTCAGCACGTAGCCGGGTCGCACCGCCAGGCCCGCGACGGCGCGGCGCATGCCCTCGATGTTCGCGACGTGCACGCCGCGCCGGTCCACCTCGGCCGGCGGGATGAACACCACGTGGTAGGCCAGCGCGTAGCGACGGATCAGCGGGAACAACCTCTCCCGCGCGGCCTCGGTCAGCTTTTTCGAATCATCAAGTGCTGCAAGGCTTTCCAGCCGCCCCGGGCCAAGCACACAGGCGGCCACCACCAGCGGGCCGGCGCAGGCGCCGCGACCGACTTCGTCCACGCCCGCGACCGGGCCCAACCCGCTGCGGTACAGGGCGGATTCCAGGGTGCGCAATCCCGACGATTTGCGGATCACCGTCCGCGGCGGCCACGTCGTGGCCATGGCTACTGATGCTGTTGCGGGTTCACTGAAGACACGCCGCCCCAGCGCCCCGGTGGCCACACGATGAACCTCGCCTTGCCGATCACGTTGGACACCGGCACGGTCCCCGACGTCGGGTCGCCCGTGCACAACACGCCCTTGAGCGCCTCGGCCGGAACGCTGGTGCAGTGGGCGCGGGAGTCCGCCGAGTGCGTCCGGTTGTCGCCCATCACCCACAGCCGCCCTTGCGGCACGGTGACCGGCCCGAACTCGCTGCCCAGGCACGGGTACACCGACGGGTCGGCCATCATGGTGGCCGGATCCAGGTAGGGCTCCTTGAGCGGCTTGCCGTCGACCGTCAACCCGGTGTCGGCGCGGCACTGCACCGTCTGCCCGCCGACCGCGATGACCCGCTTGACCAAGTCGTTCTCGTCGGGAGGCACGAAGCCGATGAAGGACAGCGCGTCCTGCGCCCAGCGCAGCACGGTGTTGTTGGACCGGATCGACTTGTAGCCGAGGTTCCACGACGGCGGCCCCTTGAAGACGATGACGTCGCCGGGGCGCGGCGGGTCGAAGCGATAGGTGACCTTGTCGACCATGATCCGGTCGCCGACGCAGCCGGCGCAGCCGTGCAACGTCGGCTCCATCGACTCCGACGGGATCAGGTAGGGCCGCGCCACGAAGGTCAGCATCACGTAATAGAGCGCCACCGCAATGACCGCCAGCAGGGCGAATTCCCGCAGGGCGGATCGCTTGGTGCGCTCCGGAGCATCCGGGTCGGGCGCGTCCGCGGGTTCGGGAATCGATTGGGCGGCGTTCGGCGCCTCGCCTTCGGGCGGGTCCGGGATGCGGGTGGAGACCTTCGGCTCTGACTGGGCGGACTGGGGCTCAGATGAGTCCGTGGGATCGGTCACGAGATCAGAGTAGCCAGCGCAGATTGTGGCGCTGTAAACCGACCGGGACTGCCGCCCGGCCGTCCCAGCTCAGCGCTTTTCCTTGATCTTGGCCTTCTTGCCGCGGAGCTCGCGCAGGTAGTACAGCTTGGCGCGGCGGACATCGCCACGGGTCACCACCTCGATGTGGTCGATGTTCGGCGAATGCACCGGGAAGGTCCGCTCGACGCCGACGCCATAGCTTTCCTTGCGCACGGTGAACGTCTCGCGGACTCCGCCACCCTGCCGGCGGATCACCACGCCCTTGAACACCTGGATGCGCTCCTTGGCGCCCTCGATGACCTTGACGTGCACGTTGATGGTGTCGCCCGGGCCGAAAACCGGGATGTCGTCGCGCAGCGACGCTTGGTCGACGAAGTCCAGGCGGTTCATCTTGAGAAGGCACTTCCTTGCGGTCGCGGCCTGCGGGGACAGCCCTCACCTGGGGTGTGAGGCGGTCGCCAAGCCGATGGTTTTGGGCAACTTGCGCGTATCTCGCAGCAGGCGGGAAGCGGCCCGGCCGGCCGGCAACCGCTGGAGACAACTGGTCAATTGTGCCAGACGGGGCGCTTGCCATGAAAATCACAGCTTCCGAGGCGGTTCACAGCGAGCCGAACACGCTGGTGAATGGTACATATGACTGGGGCCAGAACGCGCTACCGGACCATGCGTGACGGCCGGATCAGGTGGCGCGACGCGGCCCGCGCTTGTGCACTTCGGTGCGTCCGAGCCAGTCGGAGGAGAGGAATGCGCGTTCGGCCGCTGACTTTGTTCACCGCCACAGCGGCGGTGGCGTTGGTGGTGGCCGCCGGTTGCGAGGCGAAGGTACAGGCCAAGGTCTACAACTTCCCGGTGTACGTCACCCCCGACCGCGGCCTGCGTCAGCCGCCGCCACAGAGGGCGCAGCTGATGCTCGAGGCGGTCAAGCCAACGCAGCAGGAGCAGCAGCCGGCCAGCGCGGGGCCCGTCGGACTCCAGGCGCGGGTGCAGCAGGCGACGGACGAAGCCGCAGCCAGCGGCGCCGCTTTGTCGGTGGCGATCCTCGATCGCAAGACGCATCAGCTGGTCTCCACCGGCAACAGCCAGGTCATCGGCACCGCGTCGGTGGCCAAACTGTTCATCGCCGACGACCTGCTGCTCCACGAATCCGAGGGCAAGGCCGCGCTGAGCGCCGACGACCGCCAGGCGTTGGACATCATGTTGCAGTCCTCCGACGACGGCGCAGCCGAGCGGTTCTGGGCCCAGGGCGGCCAGAATGCGATCATCACCGCGGTCGCGGCCCGCTACGGCCTGGCGTCGACCACGCCGCCCGGCGACGGACGCTGGTGGAACACCATGAGCACCACGACCGACCTTGTCCGCTACTACGAGATGCTGCTGGACGGGTCCGGCGGGCTGCCGCCGGACAAGGCGAAGCTCATCGTCGACGACCTGGCCCAGTCCACCCCGAACGGGCTCGACGGCTATCCGCAGCGCTTCGGCATCCCGGAGGGGTTGTACGCCGAACCGGTGGCGGTCAAGCAGGGCTGGATGTGCTGCATCGGCAGCGACTGGATGCACCTGTCGACCGGCGTGATCGGCGCGGACCGTCGTTACATCATGGTGGTGCAGTCCCTGCAGCCCGCCGACGACGCCACCGCCCGCGAGACCATCACCCGGGCGGTCAAGACGATATTTCCCGAAGGCCGGATCGACCCGCTGCGGCGCGGCCTCTAATCGGAGGGGTCCAGCAGCTCGGGGCGCCGTTCCCGCGTGCGTTGCAGCGAAACCTCCCGCCGCCAGGCCTCGACCCGCGCGTGGTCGCCGGATAGCAAGACCTCGGGAACGTCGAGCCCGCGCCAGCTCGGCGGGCGGGTGTAGCTGGGGCCCTCGAGCAGCCGGTCCAGGGCCGGCGAATGCGAATCCTGCAGGTGCGAGACGGGGTTACCGAGCACTCCGTCGAGCAGGCGCACCACGGATTCGATCATCACCACGGCCGCCGACTCCCCACCCGGCAGGACGTAGTCGCCGATCGAGACCTCCTCGACCCGCATCCGTCGGCCGGCATCCTCGACGACCCGCTGGTCGATACCCTCGTAGCGACCGCACGCGAACACCAGGTGCTCCTCGGCGCTCCACCGCTGGGCGTCGGCCTGCGTGAACAACGAGCCGGCTGGTGTCGGAACGACCAAAACGGTTCGCTCGGAACAGATTTCGTCCAGAGCTTCGCCCCACACCGGCGCCTTCATCACCATCCCGGGACCGCCGCCGTAGGGCGCGTCGTCGACCGAACGGTGCACGTCGTGCGTCCACCTCCGCAGGTCGTGAACCCGCAGGTCGACCAGGCCCGAACCAATCGCCTTGCCCGGCAACGATTGCCGCAGCGGGTCGAGGAAGGCGGGAAAGATGGTGACGACGTCGATTCTCATGCCAGATCCAGTAGGCCCTCGGGTGGATCGATCTCCACGGCACCGTCGTCGAGTGACACCGACGTGACGATCGCGCCGACGAACGGCACCAACACTTCCCCGCCGTCGCCCCGGCGCACCGCCAACAGCTCGCCGCCGGCGGTGTGCAGCACCTCGGCGACGACACCGACGTCCTGTCCGGTCACGGTCCGGACGTGCAGGCCCTCGAGCTGGTGGTCGTAGTAGGTGTCCGGCTCGTCGATGGGCGGCAGGTCATCGGAGTCGACGACGAACAGGGTTCCCCGCAGCGCGTCGGCGGAGTCCCGGTCGGTCACCCCGGCCAAACGCAACAGCAGCCGCCCACCGTGCTCACGCACACTCTCGACGACGAAGTCGCGTTCACCGCCGCCACCGCGGGATGACCTGCCGCGCAAGGTATTACCGGGCGCGAAGCGCGAGCCGGGGTCGTCGGTGCGGATCTCGACGACGACCTCGCCGCCGATGCCGTGCGCTTTCGCGACGCGCCCGACGGTCAACTCCAACGGAGTTCCATGAGCGGCTACTGGTCGGTGTCCACCACGTCGACGCGGATGCCGCGGCCACCGATACCGGCGACCAGCGTGCGCAGGGCGGTCGCGGTGCGGCCGCCACGACCGATCACCTTGCCCAGGTCGTCGGGATGGACGTGGACCTCGACAGTTCGCCCGCGGCGGCTGGTCACCATGTCCACCCGGACGTCGTCGGGGTTGTCGACGATCCCGCGAACCAGGTGCTCGACCGCGTCAACGACGACCGTGCTCATCGCCGCGTCAGCTTTCTGCGCTCGACTCGGCCTGCTCGCCGCCCTCGGCGGCCGTCTCGGCCGGCGCGGCTTCAGCAGGAGCCTCCGGCGCGGCGGCCTCGGGCGCGGCGGCCTCCGGCTCGGCGGCCTTCGCCGCCTTCTTCGCCGGCGCCTTCTTCTTCGGCTTCGCGGCCTCGGTGGTCGGGCCGCCCTCGGCCTCGGCCAGCGCTGCGTTGAACAGCTCGAGCTTGCTCGGCTTGGGCGGGGCCACCTTCAACCGGCCCTCGGCGCCCGGCAGACCCTTGAACTTCTGCCAGTCGCCGGTGATCTTCAACAGCTTGAGGACGGGCTCGGTGGGCTGAGCGCCCACGGACAGCCAGTACTGGGCGCGCTCGGAGTTGATCTCGATGAGGCTCGGGTCTTCCTTCGGGTGGTAGCGACCGATGACCTCGATGGAGCGACCGTCGCGCCGCGTCCGTGCATCGGCGACGGCGATGCGGTACTGGGGATTGCGGATCTTGCCAAGCCGGGTGAGCTTGATCTTCACAGCCATGGTTAAGCGAGTTCTCCTGTGTTTGTCACGCTGCAATTCAGCAACCGGGGCGGGATGCCCGGGTCCGGTTTTGCCTCGAGTGTGATGACCGGAACGCGATCGTGATCGCGCCGCGGACAGCCGCCCATTGTGCCAGACAGCCGTGCCCAAGCAGAAATTTGCGCTCAGTCGTCGATGTGCGTGGGTGGGTTACTGAATTCGAAACCCCATGGATGCAGGTCAGGACCCATCATGTCGCAGCGTGTGGCGCCGCGGGAACCCGACCCACCATAGGCGGAGTAGAACACCACGCAGCGTTGCCAGTTGCCGTCCGGATCAACCGGTCCGTCACACCTACTGACGGACAACCCGCCATACAGGCAGCCGGCGCCGGCGGGCGGCGCCAAGACGATCGAAGCTCCGCCCAGCAGTCCCGCCGCCAGCCCTACTAAAAAGGATCGTTTCATGATCGTGTGCCCAGTTCAGCCGTCGATGCTGCGCCTCATGGTGCCTCCCGTAGCGAAATGGCTGAGCCGGCTCAATCTTGCCGCGTCTACATGACCTTCTGGAACACCTTGGACTCGGCCCGCCGGGTCATCCGCCAGCCTTCGGGCGTGCGGACGAACTCGTCGTCGTACCAGAGCCCGCAGAACAGCACCTGATCCTTGTCACCCCCGAGCACCATCGGGTTGAAACAGATCACCCGCGACGAAGCCTTGTCGCCGTCGATTTGCACCGAGAAGTTGCCCAGCATGTGCGCGTACACCGGGAAGTTCGGCAGCACCTCCGACAGCCACTTCTTGACCTCGGGATAGCGGCCCTCGATGCCGCCGAGGGCGGTGTAGTCGATGTACGCGTCTTCGGTGAAGACCCTGTCCAGGTCGTCGAAGCGACGGTTGTCGATCGCGGTGGAGTAGTCCACCAGCAGCTGCTGGATCTCTAAGCGGTCGGAAATCTCGGCCAGGCTCAACATGCATCGGACAGTAGACGAAAATCGTCGCCGAAAAGGCCAGGAAGTTAGACTTTCGGCCCATGCGCAAGGTCATGGCCGCAGCAGCGGCCCTGCTGACGGTCGGGGCGTGCAATGCCACCGTCCCCACGTCCTGGGCAGACAGCATGCAGCCGGTCGGCTCGATGCCGATACCGGACGGCCCGGCCCAGACCTGGATCGTCGCCGACCTGGACAGCGGTCAGGTGCTTGCCGGCCGCGACCAGAATGTGGCCCACCCGCCGGCGAGCACCATCAAGGTGCTGTTGGCGTTGGTGACCTTGGACCAGGTGAGCCTGGATTCCACCGTGGTCGCCGATACCGCCGACACCCAGGTGGAGTGCAACTGCGTCGGCGTCAAACCGGGCCACCTCTACACCGCGCGCCAGCTCCTGGACGGCCTGCTGCTCGTCTCGGGCAACGACGCGGCCAACACGCTGGCGCACATGCTGGGCGGACCCGACGCCACGGTCGCCAAGATGAACGCCAAGGCGGCCTCCCTCGGCGCAACCAGCACCCACGCCGCGACGCCGTCCGGCCTCGACGGGCCAGGCGGATCCGGGTCCTCGACGGCGCACGACCTGGCCGTCATCTTCCGCGCCGCGATGGCCAATCCGGTGTTCGCACAGATCACCGCCGAGCCGTCCGCGATGTTCCCCGGCGATCACGGGGATCAGCCGATCGTCAACCAGGACGAGCTGTTGCAGCGCTACCCCGGCGCGATCGGCGGCAAGACCGGGTTCACCGACGCCGCGCGCAAGACCTTCGTCGGCGCGGCGGCGCGCGGTGGCCGGCGGCTGGTCATAGCCATGATGTACGGCCTGGTGAAAGCCGGCGGCCCGAGCTACTGGGACCAGGCCGCGACGCTGTTCGACTGGGGATTCGCGCTCAACCCGGAGTCCGGCATCGGCTCGCTATAGGTCCGCGCCCGGCGCCGCCGCGGACAGCAGCGTCATCAGCATCGGGATCCGTTGCTCGGCGATCTGCGGCTGCGGCAGCACCCCCTCCACCACGGCGGCCCCGTCGAACACGTTGGTCAGCACCGCCACCAGAACCGGGAACGTCTCCTCGGGAAAGCTCTCGGCGCCGGGCAGGGTGCGGGCCGCCTCCAGAATCTTCGTGGAGTATTGCCGCAGCTCGTTTTGCAAAGTGTCCCTGAGCTTTTCGTCGGTCCGCGCGGCGACCAGCAGCTCGTAGAGCACCGCGTTGCTGGGGGCGGCCGTGACGTCGCGCAGGATCGCCAGCGCGGCTTCGAGCGCCGGCCGATCGGGCGGTATCTCGGCGACCCGTTTGGTGAACGTCTCGAGCTGACGGCGCAACATCTCGGACGCGGTGGCCGCCATCAAATCGCCCATCGTCTCGAAGTGCCGGAACAGGGCACCCACGGACACCCCCGCCCGCTTGGTGATCACGGCGGCCGACGCCCGGGCGTACCCGACCTCGATGATGGTGTCGATGCAGGCGTCGAGAAGCCGGCCCACCGTCTCCTCACGACGCTGCTGTTGGGTTCTGGCCACGTCAGGCCCCGATTTTCGCGGGGCTCTGGCCCCGGTGACGCTGGCCCGCACGCAAGTAGCGGCCCGACTTCACGGTCTGGCCGTAGCCCTCGCGGAACCGGCCCGCGCGGAAGACCACGGCACCGCCCACGCCCGTCGCGACGACGGCGTCGTCGTTGCGGTTGACCATCCGCCGCAAGCCGCCGTAGAAGGGCACCTCCTCCTCGTAGTAGCCCTCGACCGCCTCGTTCAGGCCGGCCGGGTCGATCACCACGAAGTCCGCACGGTCGCCCTCGCGCAGCGTGCCGGCGTCGATGCCGAACCACTCCCCCAGTTCGCCGGTCAGGCGATGCACCGCGTGTTCGGTCGACATGAACGGCGCGCCGGCCCGGTGGGCGTCCCGGGCGCGTTTGAGCAGCTTCAGCGGGAAGTTGTAGAAGGCCATGTTGCGCAGGTGCGCGCCGGCGTCCGAGAAGCCCATGTGGACGCTGCCCTCCTTGGCGAGCGCGTCGAGCAGCTTGGGGCGATGGTTGGCGACGATCGTGGTCCAGCGGACATTGCGTTCGCCGTTCTCGACCAGCACGTCGAGGAATGCGTCGAGCGGGTGCAGCTTGCGCTCGTCGGCGATGGCGCCAAAGCTCTTGCCTATCAACGATTTGTCGGGGCACTCGACGATGACCGCGTCGTGGAAGTCGCGGTGCCACAGCGATGGGCCGAGTTTGATGCGGTCGAATTCGCGCCGGAACTGGCGCCGATATTCCTTGTCCGCCAGTAAATCGTTGCGCTGCAACTGGTCCCGCAGGTGCAGCGCGGCCGTCCCGGCGCCGAACTCTTCGAAGACCGGCAGGTCGATCCCGTCGGAGTACAGCTCGAAGGGCACCGGCAGATGCTGGAAACGGACGCTGGCGCCAAGGATCTTGTTGAGCAGGCGCGTCCCCGGGCCGAAGACGTATACCGACAGCGGCATCGACTTGGCGTCGGCGGATACCAACATGCTCATGCGAACGCCCTTGCCCCGATTGAAGATCCGGCTGCTGGCGAGGAAGAAGAGCATCCCGGTGGCCGGCTTGGCCACGTTGGGGGCGCTCTGCAGGATGCGGCCGCGCTTGCGCAGTACCTTGATCAGCCTGCGCCGCTCGCGCCAGGTCGCGAAGGTGGACGGCAGCGCCCGCGACCGGAAGCGTTCACCGTCGAGCTTGTCGATGGCCGCGTCCATGCCCGACATGCCGAGCACCCCGGCGTCGAGCGCCTCGTCGAGCAGGCTTGCCATCCGCTCGACTTCGGCGTCGGTGGGCCGCACGGCGGCGTCGGTGGCCCGGCCGAGGCCCATCACCGCGGCCCGCAGGTCCGAATGGCCAAGCAGCGAGCCGATATTCGGGCCGAGCGGCAGGTCGTCGATCGCCTTGATGTATTCCGCCGCCGAGGACCAGGTCTTGTTCTCCAAAGCGCCGTAGACGTATTCGCGGGGCACGGCCTCCACGCGGCTGAACAGGTCGGCGGCGTCCTCGGAGTCGGCGTACACGGTGGACAGCGAGCAGTTCCCGAGCAACACGGTGGTGACGCCGTGGCGCACGGACTCCCGCAGGCCAGGGTCCAGCAACACCTCGGCGTCGTAGTGGGTGTGCACGTCGATGAAGCCGGGCACCACCCACTTGCCCGCCGCGTCGATCACCTCGGGGCAACCCGTCTCGTCAATCGGGCCGTCCGACACCGTGGCCACCACGCCGTCGCGGATGCCCAGCGTGCGGGTCTGCGGTGCACCGCCGGTGCCGTCGAACCACAGCCCGTCGCGAATGATCACGTCGTACGCCACTTTTGCCTCCAGTCGTCGTGTGAAACAGACCGTAACATAGATAGCAAGTACTCGCAATCTTTTCTGCGCTTCGGCGTGGCGCGCCCCTGACCAGGGCCGACGCGAACTCGGCAACGGGCATCCGGCCCGCGGTAGGCCACGCGGACACAGTCCTCGCGGCCGCGCGGGGGTTACGCCGAAGGGGGGAAAACCTTGCCGCGCAGGATCACCAAGTCGGGCCGGCGCAGCACGTCAGCGCCCGATCGCGGGTCGTCGGAATAGCACAGCAGGTCCGCGGACGCGCCGTGATCGAGGCCGGGGCGTCCCAGCCACCGGCGGGCTTCCCAGCACGCCGAGCCCAGGGCCTGGGTCGGGCTCATCCCGATGCCCTTGAGCGCCTCGACCTCGTCGGCGATGCGCCCGGGCGCGACCATGGTGCCCGCGTCACTGCCTGCGTAGATCGGCACGCCGGCGTCGCGGGCCGCGGCGAGCCGCCCCGGGCCGCGGGCATGCAGGTCGCGCATGTGGGCGGCGTAGGTCGGGTACTTCGCGGCGGCGGCGTTCGCGATGCCGGGAAAATTCTCGACGATGTTGACCAGCGTGGGAACCAGGACGGTGCCGCGCTCGACCATCAGCTCGATGGTGTCGTCGGTCAGGCCGGTGCCGTGCTCGATGCAGTCGATGCCGGCGTTGATCAGGCCGGGCAGCGCGTCCTCGCTGAAGACGTGCGCCGTGACACGGGCGCCGTGGGCGTGCGCCGTCTCGATCGCGGCCTTGAGCACGTCGTCGGACCACAGCGGGGCGAGGTCGCCGACGCTGCGATCGATCCAGTCGCCGACCAGCTTGATCCAGCCGTCCCCGCGGCGCGCCTCTTGCGCGACCGCCTCGGGCAGCTGCGACTCGTCTTCCAGTTCGCGCGAGAAGCCGGCCGCGTAGCGCTTGGGCCTGGCCAGATGTTTCCCGGCCCGGATGATGCGGGGCAGGTCGTCGTGGTCGTCGAGGCTGCGGGTGTCGGTGGGTGAGCCGCAGTCTCGCAACAGCAGCGCACCGACGTCGCGTTCGATTTCGGCTTGGGCGATCGCGTCGTCGAGCGGGATCTCGCCGTGCTCACCGAGGCCGACGTGGCAGTGCGCGTCGACCAGGCCGGGCAGGATCCAGCCGCCGTCGAAGACGGTGTCGGCGCCGGCGACCGGTTCGGCGCTGATCCGGCCGTCGACGATCCAGAGCTCGGTCGGCGTCTCGTCGGGCAGCCCGACACCTCGCACGTGCATGCGCACGGCGGGCTAGTTTCTACCGTGACGACCCGCTTCGCCCGGCTCCGCCGCGCTCGCGATCGTCACGACTTGCCCGGAAACTTGAGCTTGGACAGGTCGAAGTCGGCCAACCCGGGCGGCAACTCGTTGAGGCCCTCGGGCAGGTGCGACAGGTCGGGGAACCCGGCGGGCATGCCGGGCATCCCGGCGCCGAGCGGGTTGCGGACCTTGGGCGGAGTGGGACCGCGTCCGCCCTTCTTGCCCTTCTTGCCCTTCGCGCCCTTGGCCTTTCGGGTCGCGGACTTGCGGCCCATGCCGGGGATGCCCATGCCGCCGAGCATCGACGACATCATCTTGCGGGCCTCGAAGAAGCGGTCGACCAGCTGGTTGACGTCGGACACCGAGACGCCGGACCCGTTGGCGATGCGCAGCCGCCGCGAGGCGTTGATGATCTTCGGGTCGGCCCGCTCCTCGGGCGTCATGCCGCGGATGATGGCCTGCAGGCGGTCGAGTTGCTTGTCGTCGACCTGGGCCAGCGCGTCTTTCATCTGCCCGGCCCCGGGCAGCATGCCCAGCAGGTTGCCGATCGGGCCCATCTTGCGGATGGCGAGCATCTGCTCCAGGAAGTCCTCGAGTGTCAGCTCGCCGGTGCCGATCTTGGCGGCGGCGGCCTCGGCCTGCTCGGCGTCGAAGACCTGCTCGGCCTGTTCGATCAGGCTCAGCACGTCGCCCATGCCCAGGATGCGGCTGGCCATCCGGTCCGGGTGGAAGACGTCGAAGTCCTCCAGTTTTTCTCCGGTGGAGGCGAAAAGGATTGGGACGCCGGTCACCTCGCGGACCGACAACGCGGCGCCACCGCGGGCGTCGCCGTCGAGCTTGGTCAGCACGACGCCGGTGAAGCCGACGCCCTCGCGGAACGCCTCGGCGGTGGTGACGGCGTCCTGCCCGATCATCGCGTCGAGCACGAACAGGACCTCGTCGGGGTTGACGGCGTCGCGGATGGCCGCGGCCTGGGCCATCAGCTCCTCGTCGATGCCCAGGCGCCCGGCGGTGTCGACGATGACGACGTCGTGGTGCTTCGCGCGGGCTTCGGCGAGCCCGGCGGCGGCCACGGCGACCGGGTCGCCGGGACCCGATTCGGGGGACTCGCCCGGGTGGGGCGCGAACACCGGGACCCCGGCGCGCTCACCGACGACTTGCAGCTGGTTCACGGCGGCCGGCCGCTGCAGGTCGCAGGCCACCAGCAGCGGGGTGTGCCCCTGGCCGCGCAGCCAGGCGGCCAGCTTGCCGGCCAGCGAGGTCTTACCGGAACCCTGCAGACCGGCGAGCATCACCACGGTCGGCGGTGTCTTGGCGAAGGCCAGCTGGCGGGTCTCGCCGCCCAGGATGCCGATGAGCTCTTCGTTGACGATTTTGACGACCTGCTGCGCCGGGTTGAGCGCACCCGAGACCTCAGCGCCCCTGGCGCGGTCCTTGATCCGGGTGACGAACGCCCGCACCACGGGCAGCGACACGTCGGCTTCCAGCAGCGCCAGCCGGATCTCGCGGGTGGTGGCCTCGATGTCGGCATCGGTCAGTCGACCCTTGCCGCGTAGTCCCTGAAGTGCACCGGTCAACCGGTCGGACAGCGATTCAAACACCCCGCCAGCCTAGTGGTTGTACGGGTTGGCGGCCCCGCCGCCGCCCATCGACCGCGACACATAACCGGCTGTGACGACACGCCGAGGCCGGTCGCAATGGTTTATGTCTCGCGAACCGGCACCGGTGCAGGCGATCGCGCTATTGAATGGTCGGATGCTCGAGGTGATCGACAAAGGATCCTGCACCCGAGACCACCCGGTGCCGCTGCTCTTCGTGCACGGCGGCTGGCACGGCGCATGGTGCTGGGAACATTTCCTGGACTTCTTCGCCGACGCGGGCTATCGCGCGGTTGCGGTGAGCCTGCGCGGGCACGGGGGCAGCCCGACCGCGAAGCCGCTGCACAAGGTTTCCATCGCCGACTACATCGAGGACGTCCGTTCGGTGGCCGACGAATTGGGCGGTTGGCCAGTGCTCATCGGCCATTCGCTGGGCGGCTTCGTCATCCAGCGCTACCTCGAAGAGCACAACGCGCCGGCGGCGGTGCTGGTGGGCTCTGTGCCGCCGAAGGGCGTGCTCACCTTGGCGTTGCGGGTCTGGCGTCGCCGGCCGTCGATGACCATGGAAGCGTGGAGCGACCCCACGCTACTGAAATTCCTGGCGACCCCGGCGCTGGCCCGCGAGTACCTGTTCTGCGCCGACACGCCCGAGGACATCGTCGAATCCTGCAGGCAACGCGCCGGGGCCGAGAGCGTCCGCGCGGCCATGACCGACCCGGTGCTCCGCCGCGTCCGAACCCGGCGGGTGACCACCCCGATCCTGGTCCTGGGCGCCGAGCACGACGGGTTCGTGAGCATCGGCGAAGTACGCGCCACCGCGCGCGCCTACCGGACCGAGCCGCATTTCTTCTCGATGGGGCACAACATGATGCTCGAGCCCGGCTGGGCTGACGTCGCCGAACGCATCCATGCATGGTTGTCGGCGCGCGACCTGGCGAGCCGGGCGCGGTAGCCGCGCTCGAGTCGTTACTGCGCCGAAAAGCGTTGGCGTGCTAGATTTCACAGCCATCGCCTAATCTGGCTGGCCACATCGAAAACTACAACCACCCGGGGGGAAATGTCCGTGCAACCGGTCGCTCGCACGGAGACTTCCGTCGACGACAGCGGCGGCCGGGCGCTGCGCGGATGGCAGCGCAGGGCGCTGGTCAAATACCTGACCGGCCAGCCGCGCGATTTCCTGGCCGTGGCGACCCCGGGATCCGGGAAGACGACGTTCGCGTTGCGGGTGGCGGCCGAACTGCTGGGCCAGCGCGCCGTCGAGCAGATCACCGTCGTGGTGCCCACCGAGCACCTGAAGGTGCAGTGGGCGCAGGCCGCGGCGCGGCACGGCATCGCCCTGGACCCCAAGTTCTCCAACTCCAACGCCCAGATGTCGGGCGAATACCACGGCGTGATGGTCACCTACGCGCAGGTTGCCGCCCACCCCACGCTGCACCGGGTGCGCACCGAGCAGCGCAAGACGCTGGTCGTCTTCGACGAGATCCACCATGGCGGCGACGCCAAGACGTGGGGTGACGCCATCCGCGAGGCCTTCGGCGACGCGACCCGCCGGCTCGCCCTGACCGGCACGCCCTTTCGCAGCGACGACAGCCCCATCCCGTTCGTCGCCTACGAATCCGGCGCCGACGGAGTGCGGCGTTCGCGGGCCGACCACACCTACGGCTATGCCGAGGCGCTGGCCGACGGGGTGGTCCGGCCGGTGATGTTCTTGGCCTACTCCGGGGAGGCGCGCTGGCGGGACAGCGCCGGCGAGGAGCACGCCGCCCGGCTGGGCGAGCCGCTGACCGCCGAACACACGGCCCGGGCCTGGCGCACGGCGCTCGACCCCGCCGGTGAATGGATGCCCGCGGTGATCGCGGCCGCCGACCAACGGCTGCGCCAGAAGCGCGAGCACGTGCCCGACGCCGGCGGCATGATCATCGCCTCCGACCGCACGGCGGCCCGCGCCTACGCCGCCCTGCTGACGAAGCTGACCTCGGAGGCGCCGACGGTGGTGCTGTCCGACGACCCCGGATCGTCGGCCCGTATCAGCGAATTCGCCGCCGGCACCAGCCGGTGGCTGGTCGCGGTGCGCATGGTTTCCGAGGGCGTCGACGTGCCGCGACTCTCGGTCGGGATCTACGCCACCAGCGCGTCGACGCCCCTGTTCTTCGCACAGGCCATCGGCCGGTTCGTGCGCTCGCGCCGCGTCGGTGAGACCGCGAGCATCTTCCTGCCGTCGGTGCCCAACCTGCTGCAACTCGCCAGCGAGCTGGAGGCCCAGCGCAACCACGTGCTCGGCGAACCGCATCGCCCGGACGAGGACCCCCTCGACGGTGACCCGGCCATCAGAACGCAGACCGAGAAGACCGAGACCGACACCGGCTTCACCTCATTGGGCGCCGACGCGGAGCTGGACCAGGTGATCTTCGACGGGTCGTCGTTCGGCACCGCCGCCCCGGCCGGCAGCGACGAGGAGGCCGACTACCTCGGCATCCCTGGCCTGCTCGACGCCGAGCAGATGCGGGCGCTGCTGCACCGCCGCCAGGACGAGCAGCTGCAGCGGCGGGCCGCGCAGGGCACGCCGGCCGCGGTGTCCGCGGGGCCCACGTTGCACGGCCAGCTGCGCGACCTGCGCCGCGAGCTGAACTCCCTCGTGTCGGCCACCCACCACCGAACGGGCAAGCCGCACGGCTGGATTCACAGCGAACTTCGCCGTCGTTGCGGGGGGCCGCCGATCGCCGCAGCGACCCGCGAGCAGATCCAGGCCCGCATCGAGGCCCTGCGGCGCCTCAACGCCGAGCACTCCTGACGCCTGAGTACGCCTTAGTCGCCGACCGGCTCTTGGAGCACTTCCACCGCGGGGCCGCCCAACACGGCGAGCAGATGCTCCTCGATCGCGGCTCGCGCGTCGCGCTCGGCGTCGGCGGGCACCGACACGCAGAAGACGTCCGCGGCCGTCGAACCGAACGTGTTGACCTTGGCCCAGACGATGTCGGCCCCCGCCTGTTCCAGCGCGCGGGTCAGCAACGCCAGCAGCCCCAGCCGGTCCATGGCGCGGACTTCGAAGATCAACTGGCCGGCGGTCGCCGCGTCGAGCCACAGGATGCGCGGCGGGGCGGTCGACCGGGTGACGGGCACCCCGGCCTGAATCTCGCCGGCCCGCGCGGTCGCGGCGCTGATCGCGTCGCTGTCACGCTTCTCCAGCGTGCTGAGGATGTCGAGGTCACCGGCCAGCGCTCCGTTGAATTGTTGACGCAGCAAGCCCGATTCGGGCGGCGAGCCGAACAGCGGGGACACGACGAACTCGACGATCGCGACGCCGTCGTGAACGTTGGCCAGGGCCGAATGGATTCGCAGCGAGTTCAATGCCAGCACCGCCGCGGCCTTGGAGACCAGCGCCCGCTGATTGGGCGCGATCATCACCGCGGTCAGGCGCTCGCGATCGTTGGGCTTGATCTCAACATGCACACCGCGGTCGGCCGCCAGCGAAAGGTAATGCGGCGCAATCGGTTCCGCCTCGGGAAGCCGCTCGCCCGCCATCACCAACCGGCAGCGGCGGACCAAGTCCTCGATCAGGGACGCCTTCCAGTCGCTCCATACCCCGGGCCCGGTGGCCTTGGAGTCGGCCTCCGCCAGCGCCTGCAGGAGTTCGAGCAGGTGCGGGTCCCCCTGTAGGGCGGCGGCCACCGCCTCGATGATCTGGGGGTCGTTGAGGTCGCTTCGGGTGGCCGTCACCGGCAGCAGGAGATGGTGGCGGACCATGCCCGCGAGCGTGGCGGTGTCCTCGGCGGAGAGGCCCAGCCGCTTGGCGATCGGGATCGCCAGTTCCGCGCCGAGCACGCAGTGGTCGGTGCCGCGCCCCTTGCCGATGTCGTGCAGCAGCGCGCCGAGCGCGAGCAGGTCCGAGCGCGCCACGCGGGTGGTGAGCGGCGCGGCGTTGACGGCGGTTTCGACGATGTGCCGGTCGACGGTCCACTTGTGCGAGACGTCGCGCGGCGGCAGATCGCGCACCGCGTCCCACTCCGGGAAGAGGCGGCCCCACAGCCCGGTGCGGTCCAGCGACTCGATCGTGTCGATCGCCGTGGGCCCGGCCAAAAGCACCACCAGCAGGTCGTCCAGCGCCTCCCGCGGCCATGGCAAGGGCAGGTCCGGAGCGCTGTCGGCCAGCCGTTTGAGCGTGCCTGCGCCGATGGGCAGGCCGGTGCCCGCCGAAGCGGCCGCGACCCGCAGGACGAGCCCGGGGTCGCTTCCGGGTTGGGCATCGCGGGCGAGCACCACCTCGCCGTCGTATTCGACCACGCCCTCGTCCAGCGGTCGCCGCCTGGGGCGCCGCACCAGCGCCGTCAGCCCGCGGCGGGGCAGCGCGTTCTGCGCGGTCCGCAGGCCGGTCTCGGCGTGGTAGGCGATGGTGCGGCTGGCGCTGGACAGCAAGCGCGACAACGCAAATCGATCCCCGACGCCCAACGCGGCGCTCACTTCGTCGGCGAACTGGGCCAGCAGTTGGTCGCGTCCGCGCCCGGATACCAGGTGCAGTTCGGTGCGCACGTCGAGCATCGTCAGGTACGCCGCGTCCAGCGAGCCCCCCGGCGCGTCGGGATGGCCCATACCGCGGCGGTCGATGAGCTGGGCGACGCCCAGCGCGTCGAGAAGTTGGACATCGCGCAGGCCACCACGGCCCGACTTGAGGTCCGGCTCGGCCCGCTGCGCGATGCGCCAACATCGTTGCCAGCGTTCGTATGTCATCGCGACTAGTTCGTCCATGCGGGATCGAATCGCGCTGCGCCACTGGCGTCGCGCCCCGGCGATCAATTCCGCCGACAGCCGCTCGTCCCCGGCGATGTGGCGCGCGTCGAGCATGCCCAACGCGGCCACCAGGTCGTTGTTGGCGACGCTCAGGGCCCCCGAGACGGTCCGCACGCTGTGGTCGAGCCGAACGTTGGCGTCCCACAACGGATACCACAGACCATCGGCGACTCGTTGCAGCACCTCGTCGGATTTGTTGTCGTGCAACAACATCAGGTCGAGATCGGAATAGGGCAGCAGTTCGCGGCGCCCCAACCCACCCACCCCGACGATGGCGAAACCGCTGTCGTCGGTGATGCCGATCTCGTCCGCCTTGGCCGCCAACCAGGATTCATGCAGCTCCAGCCACGCCTTGCGCAGCTCTGCGGGACCAAGCTCGCGGCCCTCCGCCAGCAGCCGGCGCCGCGAGGCTGCCAGATCGCTTGCACCGCAGGCGGTTTGTGCTTCCGCTCCGGATGAGCCGGACGGGCCGGGTGGGTTAGTCATACCCTCCCGGCCCGTCCGGCCTGGTTCAACGATGTGCGACTGCGTTCAGAGGGCATCGGTTCCGCGTTCACCCGTGCGCACTCGCACAATGGTTTCCACGGGGGTGACCCAGACCTTGCCGTCACCGATCTTGCCGGTGCGCGCCGCCCGGACGATGCTGTCCACGACCTTGTCCACCAGGGAATCGTCGATCACCACCTCGATTCGCACCTTCGGCACGAAATCCACCGAGTACTCAGCACCCCGGTAAACCTCGGTGTGGCCCTTCTGCCGCCCGTACCCCTGGATTTCGCTGACCGTCATCCCCAGGACGCCCGCTTCCTCGAGGCTGGTCTTCACGTCATCGAGGGTGAACGGCTTCACGATTGCGGTGACTAGCTTCATGCCTGCTCTGCCTCCACCTTGTCGCCCACTCGATCCTCCTCCAGCCCGTTGCGGTCATCGACGGGAACGCGCGCCGCCGGGAGGACGGATCCTTGCCCACCGATCGTTCCGAAATCGTACGCGCTCTCCGCGTGCTCGGACTCGTCGATGCCCGTTGATTCTTCTTCGGCGGGGACACGCAGCCCGATCGTGTACTTCAGGATCAAAGCCAGGATCAGGGTGACGATGCCGGAGTAGAACAGAACCGCGAAGGCGCCGACCGCCTGCCTTTCCAGCTGTGACCAGCCGCCGCCGTAGAACAGCCCCTTGGACACCCCGGTGACGCCGTTGATGGCGGTGCTCTCCGGCGCGGCGAGCAGCCCCACCAGCAGCGTGCCCGTCAGACCGCCGATCATGTGCACCCCGACCACGTCGAGCGAGTCGTCGAAGCCCAGCTTGAACTTCAGCCCGACCGCCAGCGCGCACACCACGCCGGCCACCAGGCCGACGACGATGGCGCCCAGCACGTTGACGGACGAGCAGGACGGTGTGATGGCCACCAGGCCCGCCACGATGCCCGACGCCGCTCCCAGCGTCGTGGGCTTCCCGTCACGGATGCGCTCGGTAAGCAGCCAGGCCAGCATGGCCGTGGCCGTGGCGACGGTGGTGGTCATGAAGGTCGCACCGGCGGAGCCGTTCGAGCTGGTCGCCGAACCGGCGTTGAACCCGAACCAGCCGAACCACAGCAAGCCGGCGCCGAGCATCACGAACGGCAGGTTGTGCGGACGGAACAGCGTCGTGGGCCAGCCCTTGCGCTTGCCCAGCACGATCGCCAGCGCAAGGCCCGCCACACCGGAGTTGATATGGACCGCGGTCCCTCCGGCGAAGTCGATGGCGTGCAGCTTGTTGTTGATCCAGCCGCCGTGCTCGGACGCGAAGCCGTCCGCCGCGAACACCCAGTGCGCGACGGGGAAGTAGACCAGCGTCGCCCACAGTCCGGAGAACACCAGCCAGGCGGTGAACTTGAGCCGGTCGGCGACCGCACCCGAGATCAGCGCGACGGTGATGATCGCGAACATCAGCTGGAAGGCCACGAAGACGGTCGCGGGCATGGTGCCTGCCAGCGGGATGTCCACCTGCGTGACGCCCTTGCTCGGGTCCGCCTTGACGGCGTTGCCGCCGATAAGCTTTGCCAGGCCCCAATAATCGGTCGGGTTGCCCACGACTCCGCCCCTGTCGTCACCGAACGACATCGAGTAGCCGTAGAGCACCCAGAGCACTGTCACGACGCCCATCGCGCTGATGCTCATCATGATCATGTTGAGCACGCTTCTGGTGCGCACCATGCCGCCGTAGAAGAACGCAAGGCCCGGCGTCATCAACAGCACAAGCGCGGAACTCGCCAACATCCAGGCGGTATCGCCGGTATCGGGTTGGCCCAATTGCGGGAATGCCACTCGCTCACCTCCGGTCAGGACATGAATGGCCGTCAGGCGACGCCTGTGACCTGATCCAGAACCTTGCGCAATGGTTGTTTCCGCAATGGGGCCACTGTGTTTCGGCGGTATTAACGTCCCGCTCGCCGTGTAAGCGGTTTCAGCCGAGCAGCGCGTCGACGAAAGCGCCCGGCTCGAACGGCGCCAGGTCGTCGGGCCCCTCCCCGAGCCCGACAAGCTTCACCGGCACGCCGAGTTCCTGTTGGACGCGGAATACGATGCCGCCCTTGGCCGTTCCGTCCAGCTTGGTCAGCACGGCGCCCGTGATCTCGACGACGTCGGCGAACACCCGCGCCTGGGCCAACCCGTTCTGTCCGATGGTGGCGTCGAGCACCAGCAGCACCTCGTCGACGGCGGCGCGTCGTGTAACCACGCGCTTGACCTTGTCGAGTTCGTCCATCAGCCCGACCTTGGTGTGCAGCCGGCCGGCGGTGTCGATGAGCACCACGTCGGCGCCTGCGGCGATGCCCTTGTCGACGGCGTCGAAAGCCACCGATGCGGGGTCGGCGCCTTCGGGCCCGCGCACCACCTCCGCGCCCACCCGGGAGGCCCAGGTCTGCAGCTGGTCGGCCGCGGCGGCCCGGAAGGTGTCGGCGGCGCCCAGCACGACGCGGCGTCCGTCGGCCACCAAGACCCGCGCCAGCTTGCCGACGGTGGTGGTCTTTCCGGTGCCGTTCACTCCGACGACCAGCAGCACCGACGGGTGGTCGGCGTGCGGCAGGGCGCGGATCGAGCGGTCCATTTCGGGGTGCAGCTCGCGGATGAGCACGTCGCGCAGGACGGCCTTCGCGTCGGCCTCGGAGCGCACGTCGCTGCCGGCCAGGCGGGCGCGCAGCTGCGTCATCACCGAATCGGTGACCACCGGGCCCAGGTCGGCGACCAGAAGGGTGTCCTCGACGTCCTGCCAGGCGTCCTCGTCGAGGTCGCCGCCGCCGATCAGGCCCAGCACGCTGCGCCCCAGCGCGTTCTGCGAGCGGGCCAGCCGGCCGCGCAGCCGCTCCAGCCGGCCCTCCGGCGGCGCGATGGCCTCGATCTCGGGGGCCTCGGGCACCTCGGGGGCCGCCGGCGGCGGCTCGGGGGGCGCTACCGGCGGCGGGGCGATCGTTTCCGGGGCCTCCGGCTCCGGGAGTTCGACCTCGGAGATCGTGCGCCGCGGCGCGTCGCGGGGAATGGTGGCGTCGTCGCCCACCGCGGGCAGGCCGGTGGTGTCGAGCCGGTCGGCCTGGGTCGTTTGGCTGAAGGTGATGCCGGACGACGCGGTGTAGCCGCCCGACCGGTCGATCGCGCCGGGCTCCGGCTTGGCCGTGAAGCTGATCCGCCGGCGGCGGTAGCGCACCAGGCCCAGGACCAGCGCGGCGATGACAACCAGGACGGCGACGACCGCGATGGCGATCCAAAGACCTTGCGACACGCTGACATTGTTTCAAGCGGGCCGGCGCTCAGGGGGCATCGGGTGTGCGTCCCGGGCGTCGAGCGTGCGTCCTGGGCGCAGAAATCGCCGAAACTCCGCCGTCAGTACCCGGTTGGGCACCCGCGCTAGGGCTAGGAGGAGCTGGACACCAGCTGCTCGACCTGCTGCCCGCGCATCCGCTGCGAGATCACCGCGGTGATGCCGTCGCCCTGCATGGTCACGCCGTACAGGGCGTCGGCGACCTCCATCGTGGGCTTCTGGTGCGTGATGATGATCAGCTGCGAGCGCGCCCGGAGCAGCTCGAAGAGGCTGATCAGGCGGCGCAGGTTGGTGTCGTCGAGCGCCGCTTCCACCTCGTCCATGATGTAGAACGGCGAGGGGCGGGCGCGGAAAATGGCCACCAGCATCGCGACCGCGGTCAGCGCCTTCTCGCCACCGGACAGCAAAGACAACCGGGTGATCTTCTTGCCGGGCGGGCGCGCCTCGACCTCGATGCCGGTGGTGAGCATGTCGTCGGGATCGGTCAGCCGCAGCCGCCCCTCGCCGCCGGGGAACAGCACGGTGAAGACTTCCCGGAATTCGCGTTCCACGTCGACGAACGCGTCGCTGAACACCTGCAGGATGCGGGCGTCCACGTCGGCGACGACGTCCAGCAGATCCTTGCGGGCCGCCTTTACGTCCTCAAGCTGGGTGGACAGGAAGTTGTAGCGCTCCTCCAGCGCGGCAAACTCCTCGAGCGCCAGCGGATTGACCCGGCCCAGCTCCGCGAGCTCCCGCTCGGCGCGTTTGGCCCGCCGCTCCTGGGTGGGCCGGTCGTACGGCATCGGCGCCGGGGCGACCACCTGCTCACCGCGTTCGCGGGCCTGCTCGAACTCGGCCATCTCCAGCTCGGTGGGCGGCAGCGACACGTCCGGCCCGTACTCGGCGATCAGGTCGGCGGGCGCCATTCCGAACTGCTCGAGCACCATCTGCTCGAGCTGCTCGATACGCATCGCGGCCTGCGCGTTGGCCACCTCGTCGCGGTGCAGCGAGTCGGTGAGCGTGGCGACCCGGGCGCTGAGCGCGTTCACCTCGTCGCGCACTGCCGCCATCGCCGTCGCCCGGCCCTGGCGTTCGGCCGCCAGCGCGTCGCGGATCTTCGATGCCGCCCCGACCACCAGGTCCAGTCGCTGCGCCAGCAGGCGTCCGGCGTCGGCCACCGCCGCGGCCACCGCGGCCGCGCGCAACCGAGCCTCGCGCGCCTGTTGGGCTCGCAGCCGCGCCTCGCGTTCCGCGGCCGCGGCGCGGCGCAGGGAATCCGCTCGCCCGCGCACCGCGTTGGCCCGCTCCTCGGCGGTGCGCACCGCCAGCCGGGCCTCCACCTCCGCGCTGCGGGCCGCCTCTGCGGCGGCGGCGATCCGCTGGCGGACCTCGGCATGGTTGGGCTCTTCGGCCTGAACGTGTTGCGTCTCTTGGGCGTTGCGCAGCCGGTTTTCCAGTTCCGTGACTTCTTGGACGGTCTGCGCGCGGCCGGCCTCGAGCTCCTCGCGCTGCCGCAACAACCTGGTCCACTCGTCTTCGGTGGTGCGGGCTTCCTGCCCGAGCCGGCCCAGCTGCTCGTACATCGCCGAGATCGCGGTGTCGGATTCGTTGAGCGCGGCCAACGCCTGCTCGGCGGAGTCCTGGCGGGCGGCCTGCTCGGTCAGCGCGCCGGACAGCGCCGCGGTCAGCTGGGCGACCTGCGATTCCGCGGTGGCCAGCTCGCTGCCGGCCTTATCGATTTCCGAGGTCACCTCGAGCGTGGACAGCTTGCGGTCGGAGCCCCCGCTCACCCAGCCGGCGCCCACGAGGTCACCGTCGAGCGTGACCGCACGCAACCGCGGACGCGCCGCCACCAGCTCGAGCGCCTGATCCAGGTCGTCGACCACCGCGACGCCCGAGAGCATCGCCGTGATGGCGCCGCGCAGCCGCGCGGGCGCCTCGATCAGGTCCAGCGCCCACAGGGCGGATCCGGGCAGCGCGTCGCGCGCCGCGGCGTCCTCGGCGGGCCAATCGCCGAGCACCAGCGCCGCCCGTCCGCCGTCCGCTTGCTTGAGCGCGGCGACCGCGGACCGGGCCGCGCCGAAGCTCTCGGCGGCCAGGGCGTCGGCCGCCGATCCCAGCACCGCGGCCAGCGCCGCCTCGTAGCCGGAGCGGACCTTGACCAGCTTGGCGATCGGCCCGAAAAGCCCTGTCCCGGCGTGGTTTTCGGTCAGCCAGGCCGCGCCGTCCTTGCGCTCCAGCCCGACCGCCAGCGCGTCGATGCGGGCCCGCAGCGAGGCCACCCGGCGTTCTGCGTCGCGCTCGGCGGCCTGCAGTTCGGCGACGCGCGCGTCGGCCAACCGCAGGGCGGCCACAGTGCGCTCGTGGTGCTCGTCGAGGCCCACCTCGCCCTGGTCGAGCTCGCCGACGCGGCCCTGCACGGTTTCGAACTCCGCCTTGGACTGCTGCGCGCGGGCGGCGGCCTGTTCGATGCGCTCGGACAGCCGGGCGACGCTGTCGTCGATGGATTCGACGCGCGCCCGCATGGTCTCGACCTGACCTGCCAGCCGCGCCAGGCCTTCGCGCCGGTCCGCCTCGGCCCGCACCGCCGCCAGGTGGGCCCGATCGGCCTCGGCGGCCTCGCGCTCGCGCTCGCCCAGCTCGGCGCGCGCGGCATCGAGCCGGGTGCGTGTCTCGGCGAGTTCGGCCAGCAATTGCCGCTCGGCGACGGCGACCCGCTCGGCCTCGGCCTCCAACGCGTCGGGGTCGGTGTCGCTGGGCGGCGCCGGCTCCACGTCCAGATGATGCGCGCGTTCGCTGGCGATACGGACCGTCGCGGCCACCCGTTCGGCCAGCGCGGAGAGCCCGAACCAGGTGTGCTGCACCGATTCGGCCCGCTGCGAGAGTTCGGCGACGGCCGCCTCGTGCGCGGTGAGCTCCTCGGAAGCCACGGCCAGGCGGGCGGCGGCCTCGTCGTGCTCGCGGCGGATCGCGGCTTCCGCCTCGAAGATGGCGTCGCGCTCGGTCTGCCGGTTGACCAGGTCGTCGGCGGCCAGGCGCAACCGGGCGTCGCGCAGGTCGGCCTGGATGGTCTGGGCGCGGCGGGCCACCTCGGCCTGGCGGCCCAGCGGTTTGAGCTGGCGGCGCAGCTCGGTGGTGAGGTCGGTGAGGCGGGCCAGGTTGGCCGACATCGCGTCGAGTTTGCGGAGGGCCTTTTCCTTGCGCTTGCGGTGCTTGAGCACCCCGGCGGCCTCTTCGATGAAGGCGCGACGGTCTTCCGGTCGCGACTGCAGGATCTCGTCGAGCTTGCCCTGGCCGACGATGACGTGCATCTCACGGCCGATCCCGGAGTCGCTCAGCAGTTCCTGTACGTCCATCAAACGGCAACTGGCGCCGTTGATTTCGTATTCGCTGGCGCCGTCGCGGAACATGCGCCGGGTGATCGACACCTCGGAGTATTCGATCGGCAGCGCGTTGTCGGAGTTGTCGATGGTGACGGTGACTTCGGCGCGGCCGAGCGGGGCCCGCGACGAGGTGCCGGCGAAGATGACGTCTTCCATCTTGCCGCCGCGCAGCGTCTTCGCCCCCTGCTCCCCCATCACCCAGGCCAGGGCGTCGACGACGTTGGACTTGCCGGAACCGTTGGGCCCGACGACCGCGGTGATGCCCGGCTCGAAGCGCAGAGTCGTCGGCGAAGCGAAGGACTTGAAGCCCTTCAGCGTCAGACTCTTGAGGTACACGGCGAGCCAGACTACCGCTCGGATCGCCCGGCTCGGCCGCACCGAGGGGTGTCGGGAGGCGGGAAATGCGGCGGTTGTTCACGCCTTGCCGCACTGGTCACAGTGGCCACTTCTGTCACGCTCCGGGAGGTTGCGTCAGCGCTCGACGAACCCCTCGAAGCGTTCCCGCGGCTGCGACCAATCGGCGACCACCTTGTCGACGCGGCCGGGCCTGGCCGGCCACGCCTGGCCGCCTTCCAGCAGCGCCAGCAGTTGCTCACCGGCCTCGCGCGGCCCCTGGGCGACCACCAGCACGCGGCCGTCGGCCTGGTTGGCCGCGTAGCCGGTGAGCCCCAGCTCGAGCGCCCGGCTGCGCGTCCACCAGCGGAAGCCGACGCCCTGGACCTTCCCGTGCACCCAGGCGGTGAGCCGGACGTCAGGTTCCGACATCGGCGACCTTGAAGTTGACCTGCGTACCGGCCTTGAGCGTGCGCCCGACGGTGCAGACCAGGTCGATGGCCCGGTCGACCACCGCCAGCAGCCGCTCCTTCTCCTCCGCCGTCAGCCCGGACAGGTCCAGCTCGAGCGTCTCTTCCAGGAGCGGATACACCTCGCGTTCGCGGTCGGCGTCCCCGGACACCCTGACCACCGCGTGGTAGTCATCGCCGAGCCGGCGGGCGAGCGGCTGGTCGCTGGACATCCCGCTGCACGCGGCGAGCGCGATCTTCAGCAGCTCGCCGGGGGTGAACACGCCGTCGACGTCTTCGGACCCGACGAGTACCCGCGCACCGCGCGAGCTGTGTCCGGTGTAACGGCGCGATCCCGTGCGCTCCACCCAGAGTTCGGTCATGGCTCATTTCTACCGGGCAGTGCGCTGAGGCCGCGTCGCGTGTGCGTACAGGGCGATCACGACCGGCGTGTCGCCGCCCGGGTCGCACACTCAAAGCCCTGAGCGCACACTGGAATCGACAAGCCCTAGCGGACGATCAGCGAGAGCAGCTTCTTACCGAATGATATTGCGGCCGAATTGTTTTCGCAGGAGACAGCCACCTGCTGGCCGACCCGCTGCCGCAGCTCGCGCTCGAAGACGTCCCGCAGCGTAGACGACGCGGCCGGGCACCCGTCACACGCGCCGACCATCCGGACCGTGACGGTGTGGCCGGCCACCGAGACCAGCTCGATCGACCCGCCGTGCGAGGCGGCAAGCGCGCCGACGGGCCCGGCAAGCAGTTCCGCGGCAACGGATTCCAGATCGGGGCCGGACGACTCGTCGACCGTCCAGCCCTGAGGGTCCAGCAGCGCCTCGCCGAGCGCCTCGCGGACGTCGTCTCCCAGTTCACGCCAGCTGCTGCCGGCGCCGATCGTGATCAGGATGTCCCCGGCGCCCACCACGAGCCCGGTGATCACCCCGCTGCCCAGCAGGGCGCCCAGCCGGCCGGGGGCGCCCCTGACCGCGCCGCGCGCCGGCAGCCGGTCGGGCGGGACCACCCAGCGCAGCTGACGCGGGTCCGCGGTCGCGGTGGCGTGGATCGGAATCATGCGCCCACTCCGACCGCGATCGAGCGGGCCGCAAACGCCATCGTCCAGGCGAGGACGAACATGTAGGACCACGCGAACGCGGGCCACCGCCACGAGTTTGTCTCGCGGCGCATCACCGCGACGGTGGACATGCACTGCAGCGCGAAGATGAAGTACACCATCAGCGCGATGACGGTAGGGGCGGTGAACACCTTGTGGCCGTCGTCGTCGGCCATCGTGACCAGGGCCTCATGCGGGTCGTCGGGACTCGTCGCCGCCGACACCTGGCCGAGGGTGGACACGAAAACCTCACGCGCCGAGAAGGAACCGAGCAGGGCGACGTTGATGTGCCAATCGAAACCGAGCGGCTTGAACACCGGCCCGATCGCCTTTCCGACGTCGGCGGCGTAGCTGTGGTCCATCACGTAGGCGGTGGTCTCCGTCGGCGACATGTGCGCGGTCTCCGCTTGGCGCGCCGGAAGATTGAGCAGCACCCAGAGCACCACCGAGGTGCCCAGGATGATGGTTCCGGCCTTGCGCAGGAACACCTTCGCCGAATCCCACATGGTGATGAGCACGTTCTTGGGCGATGGGAAACGATACGGGGGCAGCTCCATCGTGAACGGGAGCAGATCGCTGCGCAGGATCGTCGACTTGAACAACGACGCCGCGATCAGGGCCGAGGTGCCCCCACACAGATATAGCAAGAACATCGCCACACCCTGCGCGCTGAACCCCCACCATTGGGTCTGCGGCGAGACCAGCAGCCCCACCAGCAGGGTGAAGACGGGGAGCCGGGCGGAGCAGGTCATCAACGGCGCCGTGATGATGGTGGCGATCCGGTCGCGCGACGACGGCAGCGTCCGGGTGGCCATGATCCCCGGGATGGCGCAGGCGAACGAAGAGAGCATCGCGACGAAGGCGCGACCCTCCAGACCCGTCGTGGCCATCACCCGGTCCATCAGGAATGCCGCTCGCGCCATGTAGCCGACGTTCTCCAGCAGCGCGATCAGCAAGAACAGCAACACGATCTGCGGGATGAACTGGAGCACCGTCCCCACGCCGCCGATGAGTCCCTGGCCGAGCAGACCCCGCACCACATAGTTGCCGACGTGGTCGCTGACCAGCGTGCCGAGCCAGCCGAGGCCCTGGCTGACGCGGTCCTGCAGGGGCGCGGCGACGGTGAAGACGACCTGGAAGAAGCAGAACATCACCGCGAAGAAGATGACGGTTCCCCACAGCGGGTGCAGCACGATCCTGTCGATGCCGCGCGTGCGCTGATCCGGCTGCGGCGCAACGTATTCGGCGGCACGCAGCACCGACTTGCCCCAGGCGTCGACGGCGTCGTCGTCACCCGGCGGCAGAATCGGGGGACGCTGCCACCGGTCGAAGGACACCAGTTGGGCGCGCAGGCTGTCGATGCCCCCGCCGCGGTGCGCGATGACCGGGAGCACCGGGATGCCCAGCGCCGTCGACAAGGCGCCGACGTCGATGCGGCCGCCGCGCGCGGTCAACTCGTCGGTCATGGTCAGCGCCAACAGGCACGGGACGTCGAGCCGCATCACCTGGGCCACCAGCGTGATCGAGCGGTGCAGCGTGGTGGCGTCGGCCACCAGCACGATCGCGTCGGGACGGCCGGCTTCGGCGACGTTGCCGGCCAGCAGGTCGGCCACTACCTGTTCGTCCGGGCTGATGGGCTGCAAGCTGTAGGTGCCGGGCAGATCCTCGACGGCGATCTCGACGCCGTCCATCTTCGCGATGCCGACCCTGCGACCCACGGTGACGCCCGGATAGTTGCCGGTCTTGGCGCGTAGCCCGGTGAGGTGGTTGAACACCGACGTCTTGCCCGCGTTGGGGCTGCCCACCAGCGCGACCCGCGCCGCACCGGCAACCGCGACCGCGGCGCCTTCCTCGTGGCAGGACGTCATGCGACGCTCCCCGGGTCGACTTGGATCAGCCGCGCCTCGCGGCGGCGCAGGCACAGCTCGGTGTCTTGGACGCGGTAGATGGTCGGGTCGCCCATCGGCGCACGCCGGATGACCTCGACGTCCGACGCCGGCCGGAAGCCAAGCTGCCGCAGTCGCCCCGCCACCACGGGAGACGCCGCCGGCGCCACGCCCAGGATGGTCGCCCGCTGGCCCGGCGCGAGCTGAGCCAGCACGGTCGGCGAACCCGATCCACGAAGTGAGCTCCGCACTAGCCGACCCGACTCCATCGGTTCACCATGCCACCCAGGATAACGACGCGAGGTGAGGATAACCTCACCTTTCTTGCAAACGTCGGGCCGGCGCCCATCGAGTGTGCGCCCCGGGTGACGTCCGTCGGCGTGTCGCCGCCGTGGGCGCACACTCAAAGCCCTGCTCGCACGCTCAAAGGCGGGGGCGCGGCTGACATCTCGGGCAGTAGAACGACGACCGGTTCATGAACTTCTCCCGGCGTATCACCGCGCCGCAGCGCCGGCAGTTCTGCCCTTCGCGGCCATATGCGTCCAGCGACCGGTCGAAGTAGCCGGATTCGCCGTTGACGTTGATGTACAGCGAGTCGAACGACGTTCCGCCCTGGGCCAGCGCGTCGCGCATCACGTCCGCCGCCGCGTCCAGGATTGCGCCCAGGCGGCGGCGGCTCAAGGTCGCCGCGATCCGGGCCCCGTTGACCTTCGCCCGCCATAGCGCCTCGTCGGCGTAGATGTTGCCGATGCCCGACACGACGGTCTGATCCAGGAGCTGCCGCTTGATCTCGGAGTGCTTGCGCCGCAAGACGTTCACGACGGCGTCGCGGTCGAAAAGCGGGTCCAGCGGGTCGCGGGCCAGGTGTGCGACGGGCGCCGGAACGGCGCTGCCGTCGACGCTCACCAGGTCGGCGAGCATCCAGCCGCCGAAGGTGCGTTGGTCGGCGAAGCTCAGCACGGTCCCGTCGTCGAGCAGGGCCGAGATGCGCACGTGGTCGGCGCGCGGCACCTGCCCCAGCAGCATCTGCCCGCTCATGCCGAGGTGCACCACCAGGGCCGTGTCCGGGTCCCCCGGGCCGTCGAGCAGCAGCCACAGGTACTTGCCGCGCCGATCGGTGCCGGTGATGCGCGCGTCGAGCAGCCGGGCGGTGAGGTCGGCGGGGCCGGCCTCGTGGCGGCGCACCGCGCGCGGGTGATGCACCCGAACGGCCGTGATCGTTTTGCCGACGACCCAGGCCTGCAAGCCGCGGCGCACCACCTCGACTTCGGGTAGCTCGGGCACCTAGTGATGATCGCAAGCGCGGCGAAACCGGGCGAAGCGGGTCATCACCACCGGCCCAAGTGATGATCGCAAGCGCGGCGAAGCTGGGCGAAGCGGGTCATCACCACCGGCCCTAGTGATGATCGCAAGCGCGGCGAAGCCGGGCGAAGCGGGTCATCACCATCGATCTAGACGGACGTCTTGTCGGCCGGGTCCAGCTCGTCGAGCGCTTTCCAGGTGGCCGCCGCGGCCTTCTGCTCGGCCTCCTTCTTGGAGCGCCCCACCCCGGACCCGTACTCGGTGTCCATCACGACGACGACCGCGGTGAACTCCTTGTCGTGGTCCGGGCCGGTGGAGGTGACGACGTAGGACGGCGCGCCCATGCCGCGAGCGGCGGTCAGCTCCTGCAGGCTGGTTTTCCAATCCAGCCCGGCCCCCAGCGTGGGCGCGGCGTCCAGCAGCCCGCCGAACAGCCGCAGGATGACCTCGCGCGCGGTGTCGATCCCGTGCTGCAGATAGATGGCGCCCAGCAGCGATTCCATCCCGTCGGCCAGAATGCTCGACTTGTCGGCGCCGCCGGTGTTGGCCTCCCCGCGCCCGAGAAACAGGTGAACGCCCAGGCCGTCCGGGGACAGCTTGCGGGCGACGTCGGCCAGTGCCTGGGTGTTGACGACGCTGGCCCGCAGCTTGGCCAGGTCGCCCTCCGAGCGGTCGGGGTGGCGGTGGTAGAGCTCGTCGGTGATGGTCAGACCCAGCACGGCGTCGCCGAGAAATTCCAGACGTTCGTTGGTGGGCAGGCCGCCGTGCTCGTAGGCATAGCTGCGATGCGTCAACGCGAGCGAGAGCAGCTCGTCGGGGAGCTCGACCCCGAGCGCGTCGAGCAGTTCCTGGCGTGACGTCATTGCTCACCCCGCGGCGCGTCGGGCTCGGGAAACAGGCCGGCCAGCTTGGCCCACCGCGGGTCGATGCGGTCGTGCCGATGGCCGGGCTCGGCCGCGAGCGCGATCCCGCATTCAGGACACAGCCCGGGGCAGTCGGGCGTGCACAGGGGCGCGAACGGCAGCTCCAGCCCCACGGCGTCGACGATCGACTGCTCGAGGTCGACGGTGTCGTCGACGATGTGACCGACCTCGTCCTCCTCGGTGGTCGCCTCCGTCGTGCTGTCGGGATAGGCGAACAGCTCGGTCAGGCTGACCTGCACCCGACCGTTGACCGGGGTCAGGCACCGGGAGCATTCGCCGACCGTGGGGGCGTCCACCGTCCCGGTCACCAAGACGCCCTCGGAGACGGACTGAATTTGCAGGTCCAGATCCAACGGCGCGTCCTGTGCGATGGCGATCATGTCCAGCCCGATGCGCGACGGGCTGGGCACGCTCTTGCGCAAAGTCACCATCGCTCCCGGGCGTCGCCCAAGCTTGGTGATGTCGATCGACATCGGCGAGCTCAGACGGCGCTGGGAGGTGGTGCTGTGCTGCCGCGTCATAGGAGAAATCCTACGGCGCGCGCCGCATAATGCCAGGGCACGGCCTCCCGCAGGCGTCAGCGCACCGCGTAGTCGTGCGTGCCCGCCGCCGTCCGGAGCTGGTGACGTCCGCGCCCGACGGAGCGCAGCGTGCCATTGAGGAATTCCTCGAACTCGGCGAGCTTGTTGTCGACGTAGATGTCGCATTCACCGCGCAGCCGGTCGGCCTCGGCGTGCGCCGAGTCGATCAGACGGGTGGCCTCGGCGTTGGCGGCCTCTACCACGCTGTTCTGCGACACCAGGCGCTGCTGCTCCTTAATGCCCTCTTGAACGGCCTTCTCGTAGGAGATGTTGCCGTTCTCCAGCAGCCGGTCGGCCTCGGCCTGGGCGCGGCCGACGCTGGCCTCGTACTCGCGTTTCGCCGCGGTGGCGATGCGCATCGCCTCCTCGCGCGCCTCACCGACCATCCGCTCGCTGTGCTGGCGCGCCTCGCTCACCATGCGGTCGGCCTGCGATTTTGCGTCCGACAACAGCCGGTCGGCCTCCGCGCGGGCGTGGTTGAGCATCGACTCCGACTCGGTGGTCGCCGAGGACACCATGGATTCGGCGTGCGACTTGGCGTCCTGCAACATCGAGTCACGCGCGTCGAGGACGTCCTGGGCGTCGTCAAGCTCGCCAGGGATCGCATCCTTGATGTCGTCGATCAGTTCCAGCACGTCACCGCGGGGCACCACGCAGCCGGCCGTCATCGGAACGCCGCGCGCTTCTTCAACGATGGCGCTCAGTTCGTCGAGCGCTTCAAAGACTCGGTACACGGCCATATCCTCCTGGCGTCTGCAAAATCCTGTTGTTACCAGTGTGCCTGGTGTTGCCCTTGTGACAGCGGTGGCGGGCCGGTGTGTCGGACATTTGACCGCCCCGGCCCCATCCGCCCGGGCAGCTGCCCGCGGCCACCCGGCGTCGCGGCGCCCACGCTCCCCGGCACGCGGGAAATTCGAGGCGAAAAGCGCCAGAAATCGGGCGACAATCGGATCACAAGCTCGATTGTTCCAGCACTTCTGCGCCGGCGCCGCGCAGGCCGACGAGGCGGGCGAATATCGCCGTGGCGATACCGGCGAGCGGCGAATCACCTCGGGATAGGGTGGCGCGGTGAACAGGCCCACGGACCCGGATAGCGGCAACGCGCGACAGCCCGCGCCGACGCTTTATATATTCCCGCATGCGGGCGGATCGGCGAGCTATTACGTTCCATTCGCCAAGGCATTCTCTGCGGACGTAAGACGCGTCGCCGTCCAATATCCCGGGCGCGCCAAGGGCCTGACCCAGCTGCCGAGCATTCCCGCGCTCGCGGACGAAATCTATTCGATGATGGCGCCTTCCGCGCCGGCCGATGCACCGCTGGCCTTCTTCGGCCACAGCATGGGCGGCCTGATGGCCTTCGAGGTGGCACTGAGGTTCCAGTCCGCCGGGCAACCGGTCTCCGCCCTGTTCGTGTCGTCGAGTGCGGCGCCCGGCCACATCCGCTACAAGGAGCTGCAGGGCTCCGACCGCGACATCCTCAACGTCGTCGCCCAGGTGACCGACACCAACCCCGAGCTGCTTGCCAACGATGAATTCGCCCTGACGATCCTGCCCACGCTGCAAAGCGTCCGGGCGATCGCGGGCTATACCCACCCGCCGGAAGTCAAGGTGTCGTGTCCGATCTACGCGTTCGTCGGGGACAACGACATCATCGTGGCCGAGGAGAACATGCTGGCCTGGTGCGATCGCACTACCGACGATTTCCGCATTCGGGTGTTTCCCGGTGACCACTTCTACCTGAACAACAATTTGCCAGAGCTCGCAAAAGACATCGAGGAAGCGGTCCTCGACCGGTGCACGAGTAGATAGCTGCGCGGGCGGCCGCAGGCCAGTCAGCGGATCGGGCCGACCGCCTGCGGCCCTGCTGCCGCTTCGCCCGCGAGTTTGCCGGCGGCGACTCCCCGCGGCCGGGGATGCCGGCGGGGCCGGCCGCTGGGTACCCGCCGTTCGGTCAGGACACGAGCCGGCGTCGCATCCCGCCGCGGATATCCACACCGCCAGGGGTTGTCAAAACCGGGCGCTGGGACTACAACGGACCCAAGCCTGTCGCCCGGTGCAAACCGAGTCGCCCTCACCCGTCTGATCACTATTTGTCACTCGTATAACAGGTGCACCATACGCCACGGGCGCGTACTACATATATATCGTGCAAGATCCGCCAGACAGATCTCGGCAGGAGCGCAGCCCCCGACAGGCACTGTGGTGTGGGCTACATCTCTTTTTGATTTTGTAAATCGGAGGGTCTCGTCCGCAAAGAATGCTTAGGTTGCTTCACAAGAGTGGTTGTCGGTAACCGGGGAAGCCGCTCTTCGCGCCGCACGCGAGATGCGTGCACGTCACGAACGGCGTCAGCGAACTGGAAGGGCCACAAATGCCGGTTACCGACACGTCCATCCCCGATTTGCTGCAGGAGCGAGCCGAGCGGCAGCCCGGCGCAACCGCCTTCACGTTCATCGACTATGAGCAAGACCCCGCCGGGTTTGCCGAGCGCCTCACCTGGGCCCAGGTTTACCGCCGCGCCCGCATCATTGCTGACGAGCTGTCACTCTGCGGCTCGCCCGGAGACCGTGCGGCCATCCTGGCGCCGCAGGGACTGGAATACGTCGCGGCCTTCTTCGGCGCGCTACAGGCCGGGTTCATCGCCGTTCCGCTGTCCACACCGCTCTACGGGGTCCACGACGACCGGATCTCCTCCGTACTGCGGGATTGCAATCCGGTCGCCATTCTCACCACGTCGGCCGTGGTCAGCGACGTCAACAAGTACGCCTGCGGCCAGGACGGCCACCCCGCGCCACTAGTCATCGAAGTCGACCTGCTGGACCTGGAATCCACTCGCGAACTGCCGCCCGCTCAGCAGTTCGCGTCGGGTGCGGGCTATCTGCAATACACGTCCGGTTCTACGCGCACACCGGCCGGCGTGATCGTGTCGCACAAGAATGTCGTCACCAATGTGACGCAATGTATGTACGCCTTCTTCGGTGAACCGGAAAACCTCCCGGCAAACCTTTCTCTGGTGTCGTGGCTGCCCTTGTTCCACGACATGGGGCTGATTCTGGGAGTTTGTGCGCCGCTGGTGACAAACCGCAGCGCTGTGCTGATGAGTCCGATGGCGTTCCTGCAACGCCCGGCCCGTTGGATGAAAATGCTTGCCACCAATGGTCAGTGCTTTTCCGCGGCACCCAATTTCGCTTTCGAACTGGCGGTGCGCCGGACATCGGATGACGACATGGCGGGACTCGACCTCGCCGAAGTGCAGACGATCGTCAGCGGCAGCGAACGAATCCACGTGGCCACCGTCAAGCGCTTCACCGACCGCTTCGCCCCCTTCAACCTGCGCCCGACGACGGTCCGGCCCTGCTATGGCCTCGCCGAAGCGACCCTGTACGTGGGGGGTCCCGAACCCGGCACCATGCTCAAGACGGTCCGGTTCGACTATGAGCACTTGACCGCCGGCCGGGCCCGACCGTGCGGGACCGAGGGGATGGTCGGCACCGAGCTCATCAGTTATGGCTCACCCGATCCCGCCGCCATGCGAATCGTCAACCCCGAGACGATGACCGAGAGCCCCGCGGGCACGGTCGGGGAGATCTGGGTGCGCGGCGACCACGTGGCCCTGGGCTACTGGCGAAAGCCGGAACAGACGGCACGCGTTTTCCAGGCCGAACTGGTCAACCCGGCTCCGGGCTGTCCGAAGGGTCCATGGTTGCGGACGGGCGACCTGGGCGTCATCGCCGACGGCGAGATGTTCATCATGGGCCGCATCAAGGACCTGCTCATCGTCGACGGGCGCAATCATTATCCCGACGACATCGAGGCAACCATCCAGGAGATCACCGGCGGCCGGGTCGCGGCCATCTCGGTGCCGGACGACATCACCGAGCAACTGGTCGCAATCATCGAGCTGAAGGGGCGCGGAGCGTCCGAGGAAGAGGCACTGCTGCGCCTGCGTTCGGTGAAACGCGAAGTCACGTCGGCGATCTCGAAGTCGCACAGCGTGCGCATCGCCGACCTCGTTCTGGTGTCACCGGGATCCATCCCGATCACCACCAGCGGTAAGGTTCGGCGCTCGGCATGCGTCGAGCGCTACCAAAGCGACGGATTCATAAGGCTGGACGTGACGGTATGACGTCAGGCATCGGTGGCGAAGACGACCTCCGCCACTGGTTAGTGGACTACTTGGTGACCAACATCGGTTGCACCCCTGACGAAGTCGATCCCAACCTGTCGTTGGCCGACCTCGGCGTTAGTTCCCGCGAGGTGGTGGTGCTCTCCGGCGAACTGTCAGAGTTGTTGGGCAAGAAGGTATCCCCCGTGGATTTCTGGCAAAACCCGACCATCAACGCTCTGGCCGCCTACCTCACCGCGCCCGAGTCCGAGCCGGAGCCGGACGCCACACTCAAGCGCCCGGCTCGTAACTCACTCGACGAGCCGATCGCCGTCATCGGAATGGGGTGCCGATTCCCCGGCATTGCCGGGCCCGAGGCGTTATGGAAATTCCTCTGCGAGCGCGGTTACTCGATCGGTCAGGTGCCGCCTGAACGGTGGCAGCCGTTCGAGTCCGGCTCACCCGACGTGGCGGCGGCGCTCGCCCGGACGACGCGCTGGGGATCGTTCCTGCCGGACGTCGATGCCTTCGACGCGGAGTTCTTCGAGATCTCCCCGAGCGAAGCCGACAAGATGGACCCCCAGCAACGCCTGCTGCTGGAAGTCGCCTGGGAAGCGTTGGAACATGCGGGAATTCCGCCAAGCTCGTTGCGCCGGTCACAGACCGGGGTCTTCGCCGGTGCATGCCTGAGCGAATACGGGGCCATCGCCTCGAACGACTTCTGCGGGGTGGACGGCTGGAGCAACACCGGCGGAGCGATGAGCATCATCGCGAACCGCCTCTCGTATTTCCTCGACCTGCGCGGCCCCTCGGTGGCGGTCGACACGGCGTGCTCGTCGTCGTTGGTGGCCATCCACCTGGCCTGCCAGAGCCTTCGGACCGAAGATTCCCAGTTGGCGATCGCCGCCGGCGTGAATCTGTTGTTGTCACCGGCGGTGTTTCGCGGCTTCGACCAGGTGGGCGCCCTATCGCCGACGGGTAAGTGCCGCGCGTTCGACGCAGCGGCGGACGGGTTCGTCCGCGGCGAGGGCGCGGGGGTCGTGGTGCTCAAGCGGCTGACCGACGCGCAGCGGGACGGCGACCGGGTACTGGCCGTGATCTGCGGCTCGGCGATCAACCAGGACGGGCGGTCCAACGGGCTGATGGCCCCCAACCCCGCGGCGCAGATGGCCGTCCTGCGAGCCGCCTACAGCAACGCCGGGATGCAGCCCAGCGACGTCGACTACGTCGAAACACACGGCACCGGAACACTATTGGGCGACCCCATCGAAGCACGAGCACTCGGCACGGTGCTCGGCCGCGGACGTCCCGAGGACGCCCCCCTGCTCATCGGCGCGATCAAGACGAATCTCGGCCACACGGAGGCGGCCGCGGGCATCGCGGGCTTCATCAAGGCGGTGCTCGCGGTGCAGCGCGGCCAGATCCCGCCGAACCAGCGCTTCGAAAGCCCGAACCCGCACATCCCGTTCGACGAGTTGCGGATGAAAGTCGTTCGGACTCAAACCAGTTGGCCGGTCCGCGAGCACCCGCGCCGGGCCGGTGTGTCCTCGTTCGGATTCGGCGGGACGAACGCGCACGTGGTGATCGAGCAGGGCCAGGACGTCGCCCCGGCGGTTCGGCCAGACGCCGATCCGGGGGTGTCGACGTTGGTGGTGTCGGGTAAGACGGCGCGGCGGGTGGCGGCGACGGCGTCGGTGCTGGCCGAGTGGAT
>NZ_LZJA01000024.1:0-21318 GCF_001666785.1 Mycobacterium sp. E3305
GCGGCACCGACAGCTGGACCCCGTACGTGGCGCCGACCGCGACCGCCGGCGCGCCGCTGGTGACCGGGTCGGCGGCCGTCCTGGCCACCTGCCTGGTCGCGGCAGCCGGGCTGGCGGGGCTGGCGAGTCCGGCGATGCCGGCCCGCGGGCGGTTGGTGACCATGCTGGTGGCCGGGGTGGTGCTGATGGCCGCCGGCTACAGCGGCGGGCTCGGCTCGCCGGTGGCGCACGCGGTGCAGACGTTCCTGGATGCCGGCGGCGCGCCGCTGCGCAACGTGCACAAGCTGGGGTCGGTGGTCCGGATCCCGATCGTGCTGGGCGTCGCCCAGGTGTTGGGCCGGGTCCCGCTGCCCGGGTGGGGGCCCGCCTCCCGATGGCTGCGCGCGTTCGCCCACCCAGAGCGCGACAGGCGGGTGGCCGTCGCGATCGTCGTGCTGACGGCGCTGCTGGTGAGCACCTCCCTGGCGTGGACGGGCCGGCTGACCCCGCCCGGCACCTTCAGCGCGATACCCCGCTACTGGCAGGAAACCGCCGACTGGCTCGACCGGCACAACACGGGCACCCCGGTGCCCGGCCGGGTGCTGGTGGTCCCGGGGGCGCCGTTCGCCACCCAGGTGTGGGGCACCAGCCACGACGAGCCGCTGCAGGTGCTCGGCGGCAGCCCGTGGGGCGTGCGCGACTCCATCCCGCTGACGCCGCCGCAAACCATCCGGGCGCTGGATTCGGTGCAGCGCCTCTTCGCCGCCGGGCGCCCATCGGCGGGGCTGGCGGATACGCTTGCCCGCCAAGGTATTTCGTATCTGGTGTTGCGCAACGACCTGGATCCGGATACGTCGCGCTCGGCGCGGCCCATCCTGGTGCACCGCGTCGTCGACGGGTCCGCGGGCCTGCAGAAGGTGGCTCAGTTCGGCGAGCCGGTGGGCCCCGGCACCCTCGCGGGCTTCGTCGCCGACAGCGGCCTGCGGCCCAGATATCCGGCCGTTGAGGTCTACCGGGTCGCCGGCGGTTCCGGAGCGCCGTACTTCGCCGACGTCGACCGGCTGCCCCGGGTCGACGGCGGGCCGGAGGTGCTGCTGCGCCTCGACGAGCGGCGCCGGCTGCAGAATCAGCCGCCGTTGGGTCCGGTGCTGATGTCCGCCGACGCTCGCGCGGCCGACATTCCGGCGCCGACCGTGACCGTCACCGATACCCCGGTCTCCCGCGAGACCGACTACGGGCGGGTGGACCAGCATTCGTCGGCCGTCCGTGCGCCGGGCGACGCGCGGCATACCTACAACCGGGTGCCCGACTATCCCGTCCCGGGCGCGGACCCGGTCGTCGGCGCGTGGACCGGGGGCCGGATCACGGTGTCGAGCTCGTCGTCGGACTCCACGGCCATGCCCGACGTCGCGCCGGCGACCGCGCCCGTCGCCGCCATCGACGGCGACCCCGCGACCGCGTGGGTGTCCAACTCGCTGCAGGCGGCCGTCGGCCAGTGGCTGCAGGTCGATTTCGACCATCCGGTGACCAACGCGGCGCTCACCCTGACGCCGAGCGCCACCGCCGTCGGCGCCCAGGTGCGCCGCATCCTGATCGAGACGGCGACCGGTAGCACCACCCTGCGGTTCGACGAGCCGGGCAAGCCGCTCGCCTCCGCACTGCCCTACGGAGAGACGCCCTGGGTGCGGATTACCGCCGCGGGCACCGACGACGGCTCGCCGGGTGTGCAATTCGGCATCACCGACCTCTCGATCACCCAATACGACGCGTCCGGATTCGCCCACCCGGTCGAGCTGCGGCACACCGTTCGGGTCCCCGGGCCCCCGACCGGCTCGTCGATCACCGGCTGGGACCTGGGTTCGGAGCTGCTCGGCAGGCCGGGTTGCGCGACGGCGCCCGATGGCGTGCGCTGCGCGCCGTCGATGGCCCTGGCGCCCGAGGAGCCGGTCAATCTGAGCCGGACGCTGACCGTTCCGGCGCCGATGTCGGTGACGCCGCTGGTGTGGGTAAGGCCGCGCCAGGGCCCCAAACTGGCCGACCTGATCGCCGAGCCGGGCACCACCCGGGCGAGGGGCGACTCCGACATGGTCGACGTCCTCGGCTCGACGTTTGCGGCGACCGACGGCGACCCGTCCACCGCGTGGACGGCGCCGCAGCGGGTGGTGCAGCACAAGACCCCGCCCACGCTGACGCTTACCCTGCCCCGGCCCACCGAGGTCACCGGCCTGCGGCTGGTGCCCAGCCGCTCGGCGCTGCCCGCCCACCCGACGATGGTGGCGGTCGACCTGGGCGACGGCCCGCAGGTGCGTTCGTTGAAACCCGGTGAACCGCAGACACTTTCGCTGAAACCGCGGGTGACCGACAGCGTCACCGTGAGCCTGCTGAATTGGGAAGACGTCATCGACCGCAACGCGCTGGGCTTCGACCAGCTCAAGCCGCCGGGGCTGGCCGAGCTGTCGGCGCTCGGCGCCGACGGCAACCCGATCGCGCCCGCCGACGCCGCCCGCAACCGCGGGCGCGAGATCACGGTCGACTGCGACCACGGCCCGGTGATCGCGGTCGCGGGCCGGTTCGTGCACACATCGATCCGCACCACCGTGGGCGCGCTGCTCGGCGGCGAGCCCATCGCCGCGCGCGCGTGCGACCCCGACCCGGTCGCGCTGCCTGCGGGCCAACAGGAGCTGCTGATCAGCCCGGGCGCCCAGTTCGTCGTCGACGGCGCCGAGCTGACCTCGCGGGCGGCCGCGCCGGTCGCGCCCGCCGCCGTCGCGGTTCCGGTGTGGCGGGCGTGGGGGCCGGACCGGCGCGAGGTGCAGGCGCCGTCGTCGTCCACCTCGCGGGTGCTGGTCGTCCCCGAAAGCATCAACCCCGGCTGGGTCGCGCGCACCAGCAGCGGGACCCGGCTGACCCCGGTCGCCGTCAACGGCTGGCAGCAGGGCTGGGTGGTGCCCCCGGGGGACCCCGGCACCATCACGCTGACCTTCCCGTCCAACGCGCCCTACCGCGCGGGGCTCGCGGTGGGTCTGGCCTTGCTGCCGCTGTTGGCCCTGCTCGCGCTGTGGCGCACCCGCAGCAGGCGCGGCGACGATGCGCCCGCCCGGCCGTGGAACCCGGGGGCGTGGGCGGCGGTCGCGGTGGTGGCCGCCGCGGCGGTGATCGCCGGGGCGGCGGGCGTCGTCGTGGTGGGTGCGGCGTTGGGGCTGCGATACGCGCTGCGCCGCCGCTTCGACGGCGCCGCGATGGCGCTGAGCGCGGGCGGTCTGATCCTGGCCGGGGCCGTGCTTTCGCGCCATCCCTGGCGATCGGTGGACGGCTACGCCGGCCATTCCGCGAATGTGCAGCTGCTGGCGCTGATTTCGCTCGCGGCGCTCGCCGCGTCCGCGGTGGCGCTGCCCGATCGGGCCCGTGGGCCAGGTGACGAATAGCCGTCGAGGGTATTGGCTGGCCGTTTGCCGGCTGATTGACTGGATATGCGGGTCTGTGTGACCGACACCGTCCGAGGAGTTACGGCCATGGGCTGGTTTTCCGCACCCGAATATTGGCTCGGCAGAGAGGTGCTCGAGCGGGGCGCCGCGGTGGTCTACCTGCTTGCGTTCGTCGCGGCCGCGGCGCAGTTCCGAGCGCTCATCGGCGAGCACGGAATGCAGCCCATCCCGCGGTTTTTGGCCGGGCAGTCGTTCTGGCGGACCCCCAGCCTGTTTCACCTGCGGTACTCCGATCGCCTGTTCTCGGCGGTGTCCTGGTTCGGGGCGGCGCTGTCGGCGGCGGTCGTCGCCGGCGCGGCCGATGCCGTGCCGCTGTGGGCCGCGATGTTGATGTGGCTGACGCTATGGGTGCTCTACCTGTCGATCGTCAACGTCGGGCAGACCTGGTACGCGTTCGGCTGGGAGTCGCTGCTGCTGGAGACCGGCTTTTTGATGATCTTTCTCGGCAATTCCCAAGTGGCGCCGCCGGTGTTGACGCTGTGGATGGTCCGGTTGCTGCTGTTCCGGGTCGAGTTCGGCGCCGGGTTGATCAAGATGCGCGGCGACCCGTGCTGGGGCGACCTGACGTGTCTGTACTACCACCACGAGACGCAGCCGCTGCCCGGGCCGTTGAGCTGGTTCTTCCACCACCTGCCGAAGCCGCTGCATCGAATTGAGGTGGCGGGCAACCACTTCTCGCAGCTGATCGTGCCGTTCGGGCTGTTCGCGCCGCAACCGGTGGCCGGCGTCGCGGCGGCGATCATCGTCGTCACCCAACTGTGGCTGGTCGCGTCGGGCAACTTCGCCTGGCTCAACTGGGTGACGATCCTGTTGGCGTGCAGCGCCATCGACGACTCGTGGTTCAGGGCGCGCCTTCATCCGGCGTTCTCGGCGACGCCGGTGTGGTTCGCCGCGCTGGTGATCGCGTTCACCGCGGCGGTGTTGTTCATGAGCTACTGGCCGGTGCGCAACATGTTGTCCAAACGGCAGCGAATGAACATGTCGTTCAACTCTTTTCATTTGGTCAATACCTACGGCGCGTTCGGCAGCATCGGTCGCGTTCGCCGCGAGGTGGTGATCGAAGGCACCGACGAAGCTCACCCCACCGAGCAGACCGTCTGGAAGGAATACGAATTCAAGGGCAAGCCCGGCGCGGTGCGCCGGCTCCCCCGCCAGTGGGCGCCGTATCACCTGCGGCTGGACTGGCTGATGTGGTTCGCCGCCATCTCGCCCGCCTACGCGCAGCCGTGGCTGACGCCGTTGCTGCAGCGACTGCTGCGCAACGACCGGCCCACACTGCGCTTGTTGCGGCGCAACCCATTTCCGGATGCGCCGCCGCGTTACGTGCGCGCGCTGCTGTACGAATATCGCTTCACGACGCCCGCCGAGCTGCGCCGTGAGCGAGCCTGGTGGCATCGAACGCTGATCGGCGGGTACGTCCGGCCGATGGCGCTGGCGGCGGCGGATTCCGTAACAGGACGGGGCTAACGGGCCGCGGGCTCGTCGAGCAGTTGCAGACGCGCGTCGAGCAGACGCGGGTAGTACCAGTAGTAGCCGGCGAGATATGCGAACGCCACCGCCAGCAACAGGCTTCGCAACGTGAAATGCTTTGCGTCACTGATGAAGCCGAAAACCTGCACCGAAACGAGAATCCAGCAAGCGGTGATCATCAGTTTGGCGGAACCCGCGATCGAGTCGCGGGCCCGCTCGATCAGTTGCCTCGCCGCATCACGCGTTGCCGGATCATCGGGAAGGGCGCCCGAACGCATCGCCTCGGACACGTGGCGACATTCGGCGAATGACAGCGTTCCGAGTGTGGGCCGCAGCCCCGCCATGCGGCGCACCGAGCCGAGCGCGGTGGCCAAGCCGATCACCAGTGCGACGATCGCGACGGTGATCCACCACGGTGCGCTGGTCCAGTGCGACCGGGACGGCCCGCTGGGGTAGTCGCCGATCATCACGAGCGGTGCCAGGCCCAGCATCACCGCCAGGGCGTACAACGGCCACTGCAGCCACCAGGGTCTCAGCGACAGCCACAACGACACAGACGAAACCTTAGCGAAGCGCGGCCCAGGCTATGCCGCGTCGGGATGACCAGGTGGACTCAAACCACCAAACCAGCCACCCCACGGACAGAAAGACCTGCACACTCGCGCAAAGATCTCCGTATTTGGGGCGATGCCCTCAACTCAGGTCCTCGACCAGAATGTCGTTGACCGTCTTGAGATCCTCAATCGCCTGGTGCGCATACGAGTCCGCCAGATCGAGATCGACCGGGGTGGAGTTCGGCCCCAACGACATGCACATGTGCATCGCAGTGTGAAAGTCGTTGATCTGCTTTTGCAAGGCGGTGGTCAGGGCGGGGTCCGGCGTGGGCAGGTGGGCCTGCAGGCCGATGGCTTGTTCGTCGTGGACCGCCGAGCAGGCCGCCCGTAGAGTGTTGATGTCGTTGGCTTCGATCGCGTCGACTGCCGCCTGCATGAACTTCGTCGTGTGCGCCAGGTGCTCTTCGGCCTGCGAATACCACTCCGGAACGCCGGGGTAGACGGCGCCCGCCGTCCCCGCAGGCGCCACCGCGAACAGGGCCACCGCGAACAGGGTCTCCGCAGCAGCGGCGCCACCCAACCGCTTGTGGAGGTGCCGGGTCGGCCTCATGTCTTAAGGCTCCGCGCCCGGCGACCCGATCGATAGGGCCTTCGGGCCCGTCCTGTGATGTGAGGACTTAAGCCCCTCGCCACATCGGCGGCGCGCGGCGAAGGATCCGACCATGAGACCAGCGATCGCGGGGTTGGCAACCCTGCTGGCGCTCTCCGGCTCGCTGTGGACAGCGGACCTCATGCTCGGTCCGGGTACCGCCCACGCCGTGTGCTCCACGAACAACGGCGGTAATCAGCCGCCCGAGTGCGCGCCGCCCGAGGGACCGCCGGCTTGCTACACCTCACACATCTGCAGCCAGATGTGGTGCCCGAACCTGGGCGAGATGCGCCGGATGCCGGACTGGGACCGCAACGTCTGCCACACCTATTACTTCGCGCCCGACTCCGGCCTGCCCGCGCTCATTGTGCAAGGGCAGCCGCCGGGATTGCGGCTGCCGCCGAACACGGGCGTCTGTCCGCCGTTGGCCTGGATGTGCCCGTGAATCACAGCGTCTCGTCCAGTTCGCCCAGCCGATCGGTCAGCCGCAAATTCTCCGAGTAATCGACCGGGCAGGCGATCACCGAGACGCCGTCATCCGCTAAGGCGGCCCGCAGCGTCGGCAGCAGTTCCTCGGCATGAGAGATCCGATAACCCTTGGCGCCAAAACTTTCCGCGTACTTCACCACGTCGGGGTTGCCGAACTTCACGTAGTAGTGGGCCCCGAGTTCGAGGTCCATCTTCCACTCGATCAGGCCGTAACCGCCGTCCTCCCAGATCAGCACCACCAGCGGTATCCGCTCGCGGACGGCGGTCTCGATCTCCTGCGAGTTCATCAGGAACGCGCCGTCACCGACGACGGCCAACACCTTCGACTCTGGTCGGGCCAGCTTGACGCCGAGTGCACCCGGCAGCGCAAACCCCATGGTGGACAAGCCGTTTGACACCAGACAGGTATTGCACTCGTACGTCGGGTAGAGCCGCGCCATCCACATCTTGGTGGCGCCGGTGTCCACCAGGACCACGTCGCTGCGGCCCAGCGCCGCCCGCGTGTCGGCCACCACCCGAGCCGGGGCCAGCGGATAGCGTGAATCCTCTTGCCCCCGAGCGAATTCCTCGGCGAGCAGGCCGTGCCCCGGAACCTCCGGATCGGCCTCGTAGGCGTGGCCGTCCAGCCCGTCCGTCAGCGCATCCAGGGAAGCGCTGATGTCGCCGATGATCCCGACGTCCACCGAATAGTGGGCGTCGACCTCGGCCGGGAACCGGTGGATGTGGATGATCTTCTTGTCGGCCTGCGGGTTGATCCGGACGGGGTCGAACTCTTGCAGCTCGTAGCCCACGGCGATCACCACGTCAGCGTTGTCGAAGCCGAAGTTCACGTAGTCATGCCGCATGAACCCGAGGGTTCCGATGCTGTTGGGGTGGTCATCGGGCATGACACCCTTGCCGTGGAAGGTGTTGGCGACGGGGATGCCGAATTCCTCGGAGAACCGCACCAGGGCCGCGGTGGCGTTGCCGCGCGCGGCGCCGTGCCCGGCCAGCACCACCGGCCGCTTGGCCTGGCGCAGGATGTCGACCGCGCGCTCCACCTGGCCGGGTGCGGGCGCGTCGGCGCGAACGACGTTGCGCGGCAACGGCGTCAAGTCATAGTCGGTTTCGTCGGCGTCGATGTGCTCGGGGACGGCCACGTACACCGCCGCCGGGCGTTCGGTCTCGGCGACCTTGAACGCCTTGCGGAACATCTCGGGGATGGCGCGCGCGGTCGGGACTCCGGCGGCCCACCGGGTGATGGGCGCGAACATCGACACCAGGTCGACGTACTGGTGCGACTCCTTGAACTCCCGGTCGTGGCCCACTTGCGCGGAGATCGCGACCAGCGGGGTGCTGTTGGTGGTGGCGTCGGCCACCCCGAGTTGCATGTTGATCGCGCCGGGGCCCAGAGTGCTCGAGACCACCGCCGCCCGCCCGGTGACGCGCCCGTACATCTCGGCCATGAAGGCCGCGCCCTGCTCGTGCCGGGTGAGCACGTAGCGGATGCTGGACGCGGCCAGCGCCTGCACGAAGCGGATGTTCTCCTCCCCCGGCAGTCCGAACACCACGGAAACACCCTCGTTTTCCAGGCACTTGACCATCAGTTCGGCGGCTTTACTCATCCGGCACCTCCCTTGGGGGAACGATAGTGGCAGGCTGGGTGTTGGACCTCTTACCAACCCCGAAGCGAAGGATTGCAGCGTGCCCATCGCCACGATCAACCCGGCCACCGGCGAGACGGTGAAGACCTTCACCCCGGCAACCGACGAGGAAGTCGACGCGGCCATCGCCCGCGCGTACGCCCGGTTCCAGGACTACCGCCATAACACCACCTTTGCCCAGCGCGCGCAGTGGGCAAACGCGACCGCCGACCTCTTGGAGAAGGAGGCCGACGACGTCGCCGCGATGATGACCCTGGAGATGGGCAAGACGCTCAAGTCGGCCAAGGCCGAGGCGCTCAAGTGCGCCAAGGGCTTTCGTTACTACGCGGAGAACGCCGAACAGCTTCTGGCCGACGAGCCGGCCGACGCGCAGGCGGTCGGCGCCAAGCGGGCCTACACCCGCTACCAACCGCTCGGGGTGGTGCTGGCCATCATGCCGTGGAACTTCCCGCTGTGGCAGGCCGTCCGGTTCGCCGCGCCGGCCCTGATGGCCGGCAACGTCGGCATCCTCAAGCACGCCTCGAACGTGCCGCAGTCCGCGCTCTACCTGGCCGACGTCATCGCCCGCGGCGGCTTCCCCGACGGCTGCTTCCAGACGCTGCTGGTCTCGTCCAGTGCCGTCGAGCGCATCCTGCGCGACCCGCGGGTCGCGGCCGCCACCCTGACCGGCAGCGAGCCGGCCGGGCAGTCGGTCGCGGCCATCGCCGGTGACGAGATCAAACCCACCGTGCTCGAGCTCGGCGGCAGCGACCCGTTCATCGTCATGCCGTCGGCGAACCTGGACGAGGCCGCCAAGACCGCGGTCACCGCGCGCGTCCAGAACAACGGCCAGTCCTGCATCGCGGCGAAGCGGTTCATCGTTCACACCGACATCTACGACGCGTTCGTCGACAAGTTCACCGAGCGGATGCAGGCGCTCAAGGTGGGCGACCCGACCGACCCGGACACCGACGTGGGCCCGCTGGCCACCGAGTCCGGCCGCGACGACATCGTCAAGCAGGTGGACGAAGCGGCCGCGGCGGGCGCCACGATCCGGCTCGGGGGCAAGCCCATCGACGGGCCGGGCTGGTTCTACCCGCCGACGGTGGTCACCGACATCACCAAGGACATGGCGCTCTACACCGAAGAGGTGTTCGGACCGGTGGCCTCGATGTACCGGGCCAAGGACATCGACGAAGCGATCGAGATCGCCAACGCCACGACGTTCGGGTTGGGCTCCAATGCCTGGACCAACGACGAGGCCGAGCAGCAGCGCTTCATCGACGACATCGAGGCCGGCCAGGTCTTCATCAACGGCATGACGGTGTCCTACCCCGAGCTGGGGTTCGGCGGCGTCAAGCGTTCCGGGTACGGCCGCGAGCTCGCCGGCCTCGGCATCCGCGCGTTCGTCAACGCCAAGACGGTGTGGGTCGGTTAGTGGCGATCGCAAGCGCGGCGTAGCCGGGCGCTGGGGGCACCTCCCGCTTGCGGGGGACGGGTCGCCACCATCGGCGACGTCGACGCCGGTGCCGCCGCCGGCGGCAGCAAGGTCGAATAGCCGCCTCAGGCGGACGCGGCGGCCAGGGCCTTCTCGTCCTCGTCGGCGAAGGTGTCCTCGAGCTGCAGCGGCGAGTAGTCCAGGTCGATCTCTTCCAGCGGCCGCCCGCGGGCGCTGGAGATGGTGCCGAAGCGGCGCATGCCCTTGTCGGCCGCGTACTGCATGAACTCGTCCACCGACAGGCCGAACGGCATCGGGTCGTACAGGGAGAAGCCCTCCTCGATGAGGCGCAACCCCAATGGCATCAGCTCGTTCATGCGCGTCTCGAAGACGCCCCAGTTGGCGTCGTCGGCGGCGACGTGGCGGCGGCAGGTGAAGGTCCCCCACGCCATGTGGCGCCGTTCGTCGTCGCCGATCCGGCGGACCAACTCCTGCATGCCGGGCAGGATGCCGCGCTCCACGCAGATCTTGTGCCAGCCGAAGTAGCCCGTGAGCGCCAGCATCCCTTCGACCATGTGGTTGTAGGTCACCGAGGCCCGCACCTGCGCCGCCGGTGAGGGGTCGACCGACAAGGCGTTGAGGCAGTCGGGCAGCTCCTCGTAGAAGATCGTCCGATAGGTGGGGATGTCGTCGAGGTACTGATGCAAGTCGTCGGTGACGCCGACGGCGTCGAGCCACATGCGGAACACCTGGACGTGCTTGGCTTCCTCGAAAGCGAACTGCGTCAAGTACATTTCGTCGCCGAGGCGGCCCTCGACCCGCATCGCCGACATGAACGGCTGGATGTCCTCGGTCACCGCTTCCTCACCGGCGATGAACTCGGCGCACAGCCGGATGGCGTAGTGGCGTTCGTCGTCGGTCAGCCGCTCCCAGTCGGCGCGGTCGCGGGAGAAGTCGATGTCGGCCGGGTTCCAGAACTTCGCGTTGCCGCCGGCGAACAGCCGCAACGGCAGACTGTCCCAGTTGAGGCCCCCCTTGACCATCGAGCCCGAATGCGTGCGTGTCATGTCATCTCCTCGGATTGTTGTGGGGCTGAGCGGACGGGCGGGCGCGGCGCCGCAGCGAAGGCCGCCGCCAGCACCCCGACAAGCCGGCGCACGGCCAGCGCGGGCTGTTCGGGGGTGGGTTCGTCGAGCCCGAGAATCGGGTCCAGGCCGCGCATGTAGGGCGCCAGCGCCAGGTGCGGAAATATCAACAGCAGCAACGACAACAGCGCGTCGGTGTCCGAGTCGGCACGCAGATCCCCGCGCGCCTTCGCGTCGCGAACGAGCGGCCGCATCACCTCCAGGTAGTGCCGGTGGATGACGTTCTGCACGCTGACCCGGGCCTCGGTGTCGACTTCCAGGGTCGCCGCGGCGTGCAGCGCCCGTTCGTGCGGGTGGTCGGCGAAGTAGGCCACCCACGCGTCGAGCCAGTCGGTCAGGAAGTCGAAGAACGGCCGGCTCGGGTCCAGCTCGCGGATGCGGTCTTCCGTGTACGCCCGCACCCGCTGGCTGGCGATGTCGGCGATGAACGCGAACAGGTCGCGCTTGTCCGCGAAGTACTGGAAGAGGCTGCCTTTCGCGACGCCGGCCCGCCGGGCGATGACGTTGAGGCTGCCTCGGGAAAACCCGTGCGCTCCGAATTCCTGTTCCGCGGCGTCGATGATGGCGGCGCGGCGGGCGGGGTCCACCCGTGCCCAAGTCACCGTTGGCAATGCGGCCTCCTAGCGTCGATGACCACTGGTCATATTACGGTGAGCTGCGTCACAGTCAAGGGTAGGCCGGTTGTCATCCTGCCGAACGTCACGCTGGCGTGACGCCGCCTCCCGAGCGTCACGCCAGCGTGACGCTCGCGCCTAGGGCCGCATCTGGTAGGCGCCGTTGATCGGCTGGATGTGTTCCTTCCAGACCTGGTCGTAGCGCGTGTGGTCGAACACCGGGCGCCGGATCATCCGCATCGCGAAGCGGGCCTGCGCGTCGGTCGTGGCGGACTTGTCGGCCAGCTCGACGGCATAGCCGTTGAAGTCGCGCACCAGCACGGCGAAGATCTCGTCGATCAGCGCCTCGTCCACTCCGGACAACGGGGCCTCCTCCAAGATCAGCTGGGCGTAGGGCACCGTGGCGAACAGCTGCCCAACCCCGAACGCAAAATCGATGTCCCTCTGCTGAGCGGCGTCGGGGGTGGCGCTGGCCAGCATCTCGGCCAGCACGTCGATCTGCTCGCGCAGCAGCGCGACATTAGGTAGATGCGCGTAGCTTTCGAACGGCGCCCGCCAATCGTGGAAACGCACCTTGCCCAAGCCCCCGGTCGGCCCCTGGTTGAACAGGAACGAGTCGTCGACCGCGTCGTCGCGGCGGCCGATCAACGGCAAATCGCCGTTCGGCGCGAACAGGTAATTGGGCATGAACTTGGCCAGCAACCCGATGTTGATGTGCACCGTGCCTTCGAGCCTTGGCAGCAAACCGATTTCGCGGGTCATGGCCTCGAAGATGGTGTCCTTCTCGACGCCCTTGGCGGCGATCACGTCCCATAGGGCGGTGATCACCCGCTCGCCTTCGCTGGTGATCTTGGCTTTGGTCAGCGGGCTGTAGAGCAGGTATCGGCGGTCGTCGGCCGACGCACTGCGCATGTAGTCGCAGGCGCGGGTGGCGACCAGCTTCATCGCGATCAGCCGAACGTAGGCGTCGGTGAGCAGCCGCCGCACATGGCTGAAGTCGGTGACGACGGTGCCGTACAAGACGCGGTTGGAGGCGTGGGTGACCGCCTCGTACATGGCGTGCGTGCACATGCCGACCGCGCCCCAGCCCAGGTTGTACTTGCAGACATTGACGGTGTTCAGGGCCGCGTGGAACGCCCCTTGGCCTCGGTGCAGGATGTCGGCCTCGGTGACCGGGTAGTCGCGCAGCGCGTAGTTGGCGACGTAGTTCTGCGAGTTCACCACGTTCTTGATCAGGTCGTACCGATCGTGCTGGGAGTCGGCGGTGAAGAACACGTACTCGTCGGAGCCCGCGATCTTGCCGAAGGTCGAGACCATCCGCGCCACGTTCGCGTTACCGATGTAGTACTTCTCGCCGCTCGCGGTCCAGCCGTGTTCTGACGGCGTCAGGATCATGTCGGTCTGGTAGACATCGGCGCCGTGGGTCTGCTCCGACAAGCCGAACGCGAACACCTCGCCGGCCTCGAGTTGCGCGGCGGCCTTGCGCTTGGCGTCGGTGTTGTCGCTCATCCAGATCGGGCCCAGACCCAGCGCCGTCACCTGGAAGGGGTACCAGTAGTTGAGTCCGTAGAAGCCCACGATCTCGGCGAACTCGCTGATCCGGTAGGTGTCCCATCGGCAGTCGTCGGCGCCGTACTCGGACGGCGTCAGGAGTGAGGCGAAGATGCGCTCGCGGCCGATGTGGTCCAAAAACTCGGAATACCACACGCGTTCGTGGTCGTCATGCTTCAGCCGCGCCTTGCCCCGCGACTCGAAGAAGTCGACCGTGGCGGCCATGATCTCTCCGGAACGACGATCCGGGTACTGGCGTTGCAGGTTGTTGGGATTGAGCAACATGGCAGGACTCCCTGGGTTCGGCCAAAGACGAGGGTGACGGTACTGCACCGCGGGGGCCGTCGGGGCGGACCGGAACAAATCGGCACTGTTGTCCGACCACCGAGTCGACCTAGCATCAGTGGAGTGTCAGCACTCAATACCGCCCGCGGCGCCATCGATACCTCCGATCTCGGCGTGACGCTCATGCACGAGCACGTGTTCATCATGACCACCGAGATCGCGCTGAATTACCCCGATGCGTGGGGCGACGAAGAAAAGCGCGTGGCCGACGCCATCGATCGGCTCAACGAGCTGAAGTCCCGCGGGGTCGACACGATCGTCGACCTGACCGTGATCGGCCTGGGCCGCTACATTCCACGCATCGCGCGCGTCGCGGCGGCCACCGAGCTGAATATCGTTGTGGCGACGGGTCTTTACACCTACAACGACATCCCGTTCCGGTTCCACTACGAGGGCCCCGGCGGCTTGCTGGGCGGCCCGGAAATCATGACCGACATGTTCGTCCGCGACATCGAGCAGGGCATCGCCGACACCGGCGTCAAGGCCGGGATCCTCAAGTGCGCCACCGACGAGCCGGGCATCACCCCAGGCGTCGAGCGGGTGCTGCGCGCCGTCGCCCAGGCGCACAAGCGCACCGGGGTGCCGATCTCCACGCACACCCACGCCGGGTTGCGCCGCGGTCTCGAACAGCAACGCATCTTCGAGGAGGAGGGTGTCGACCTGAGCCGAGTGATCATCGGGCACTCCGGTGACAGCACCGACATCGGGTACCTCGAAGAGCTCATCGCCCCGGGTTCCTATCTCGGCATGGACCGGTTCGGACTCGACGTGATCTCGCCGTTCGAAGAACGGGTCAAGATCGTGGCGCAGATGTGCGAGCGCGGGCATGCGGACAAGATGGTGCTCTCCCATGACGCCAACTGCTACTTCGACGCGCTACCCGAAGAGTTGGTGCCGCAGATGGCACCGAACTGGCACTACCTGCACATCCACAACGACGTCATCCCCGCGCTCAAAGAGCGCGGAGTCACCGACGAGCAACTGAAGACCATGCTGGTGGACAACCCCCGCCGCATCTTCGAGCGGCAGGGCGCATATGAGTGAGCCGGTCCCGCCGATCGGCACCCAGATCGCGGCCCTGGCCGAACTCGCGCCCGACGAGCCCGCCGTCACCTGCGACGGTCTGACGCTCACCCGCGCCGAACTCGACGCCTCGACGAACCGGTTGGCCCGCGCCTACGCCGACCGCGGCGTCGGCGTCGGCGACTACGTGACCATGGTGCTGCCCAACTCCGTGGAGTGGGTCCAGGCGGCGGTGGCGTGCTGGAAGCTGGGCGCCGTACCGCAGCCGCTGTCGGCGCGGTTGCCCGCCACGGAGCTGCAGGGGCTGCTGGACCTGCGGCCACCGGCATTGCTGGTAGGGCGCGAGCATCCCGAAATACCGAGCGTGCCAACCGGTTTCACGCCAGGCCCGGAATTCTCCGACGCACCGTTGCCGGAAGCGGTGTCGCCGGTGTGGAAGGCGATGGGCTCCGGCGGCAGCACCGGCCGGCCCAAGCTCATCGAGTCCGCCGGCGACACCCGGATACCCGCGGCCATCGGCTACCCGCTGGGCGCGCAGCCCGGCGACACGACGCTGGTGCCGATCCCGCTGTCCCACAACACCGGGTTCACCACCGCGACCATCGCGCTGCTGATGCGCCATCACCTGGTGGTGATGAGCCGGTTCGACCCGCACCAATTCCTGCGGCTGATCACCGACCACCGCGTCACGTTCCTGACCACGGTGCCCACGATCATGCAGCGAACGCTGCCGGTCTATCACGCCGATCCCAAGTCCTACGATCTGTCGTCGCTGCGCCGGTTCTGGCACATGGGGGCGCCGTGCCCGCCGGCCATCAAGCAGGCCTGGATCGACCTGCTGGGCCCCGAGGTCGTCTGGGAACTCTACGGCGGCACCGAATTACAGGCGCTCACCTTCATCTCCGGGGACCAGTGGCTGACCCACCGCGGGTCGGTCGGCGTGGTGGTCGCCGGGGAAATGCAGGTGCTCGACGACGACGGCAACCCGTGCCCGCCCGGCGTGGTCGGCGAGATCTACATGCGGCCCGGGCCCGGCAGCGCGCCCACCTACCGCTACGTCGGAGCCACCGCCAAGTCCCGCGACGGCTGGGATTCCCTTGGGGATCTTGGCCATTTCGATGCCGACGGCTTCCTCTACCTGTCGGACCGCCGGGTGGACATGTTCACCGTGGGTGGCCGCAACGTCTACCCGGCCGAGATCGAGAACACCTTGTCGGCGCACCCCGACGTGCTGTCCTGCCTCGTCGTCGGCGTGCCCGACCCGAATTCGGGCGACCTGGGCCAGGTGCCCTACGCGCTGGTGCATGCGGCGGACGGTTCCACGCTGGACGCCGCGGGCGTCCAGGAGTTCCTGCGCGACCGCATCGCGGGATACAAGGTGCCGGCGTTCGTCGAATTCGTCGATGTGCCGCTGCGCGACGACGCCGGCAAGGCCCGGCGATCGGCGGTGCGCGCCGAGATCATCGAGCGGCTGGGGGCGGCAGCGCCCGGCTGACCCGGCTGACCGGCACCAAGAATCCTCCAAGCCCGCGGCCCCACCATCGGGGCATGCAGATCGAACCCTTGAGCACCGAGCTGATCGAACGCTATCTGCGATCGCGCGAGCTGCGGTTCTTCCGCAGCGACGACGGCGAGGAGTTCATGATGCTGCCCAGCTACGAGCGCGGCAGGCTGCACGTGAACCTTCGGATCAACGGGTTGCGGCGGGACATCTTCGAGATCTCGATCAGCCCCGCCGGTCACTACGACGCGACCGAGCGGCCCCGGCTGATGGAACTGGTCAACGACTGGAATCGCGAAACGCATTGGCCCAAGGCGTTTGTGCGCGAGACCGCCGTGCCGACCCAAGTGAGCGTGGTCGGTGAGAACGCCTACCTGCTGACCGACGGCATCCACGTCGAGGCCCTGGGCACCCTGGTCCGGTCCACCGTCGAGTACGGGGCCGACCTGTTCAAGAAGATCGAGCGGGCCATCTGCCTGCCGTCCGCGGACACGCTCGAGGAGTGGATGGACCGCACCGGTTAGGGCGCGATCGCGTCCGCCTCGGCGTCGGCGGCTTCGTCGATTTCGGCGTGCCGCTCTCGTTTCTCCCAGCGCCGCAACGCTTCTCGGCAGGGCGATTCGACCAGCCCGTAGCTGACCGCGGCGATCGCCCACCCGAAGAGCAACGTCAGCGCCAGCACCTCGGGCATCCGGCCGGTGAACGCGAACGTCCCGAGCACCGGGAACACCATGGCCAGCGCTGCCAGGTGCCACACGAACAGGCCGTAGGACCACCGCCCGAGCGTCACCATGACGGTGCTGCCGAGCAGCCGGTGCGGCGTGTCGATCCGGTCGAGTACCAGGGGGGCGACCAAGGCGAACGCCACCAGCGAGCCCGCCGCCGTCTTCACCGCGAACTGCGTTGCGGTGCCGGGAATCAGGCCCTCGGGCCCGGCAAGCGGGGACGCCGCCAGCAGATAAGCCAACACGGCGACGACGGCCATCACGACACGGTGCCGCGCCAACCGCGCCGGCAGGTCGATCGGGCTGTGCACCCATTCCGCCAGCAGCATGCCCGCGGCGAACCAGGAGAAGAACGCCGGCGGCCAGTTGAGCGGGTTGGTGCCGGACCCGGAATGGATGGGCACCCAGCCCCACGCCCAGCTCAGCGCCGCCAGGGCGGCGATCGCCGGGACCCGCGCGCCCACCGGCAGGCGCCGGGCCAGCAGCGCCAGGATCGGCAGGGCCAGATAGAAGCTGACCTCGACCGAAAGGCTCCACATCTGCGTCAGCCCCCCGGTCAGGGTGAGGGGCACATAGATCTGGGTGAGGGTCAGGTTGGCCAGCCACACGGTCGGGCTGGCGTGATCGGCGTCGGGTAGCAGCGACAGGATTACGACGACGGCCACCAGGTAGGCGGGCATGATGCGCACCACCCGGGACCGCAGGTAGTGGCCCGTGCGGGGCCGCGGCTGCAGGCCGCGCGCCGCCGCGGCGTGCCCGCGCCACAGCAGAAAACCGGACAGCGCGAAGAACACCGCGACCGCCAGGTCGAAGCGGCCGAACAGCCGGCCGGTGATCCCGCTGGAGTGCCCGGTCTGGAACGCGACGTGGGTGACCACCACGCCCATGGCCGCGCACGCGCGCATCCCCTCCACCGCGGGCAGGAAGCTGCGGACTCCGCCCACCCGTTGGCCATCGGTCACCCCCACAGTTTGCATCTGCGGCGTTGGGGAACGAATGGGTAGACCCGAAGGACCGGGCAGCAGGTTCGTAAGCCGAGGCCTTACGTTCGGCTGTTAGGGTCAAACGGGTTTGCGGCTGACGGCGCATTAAGACAGCACTAGGAGGGCACAGCAACGTGAACCGAGCAGTCATGTTGCGGTTCGCCGCATGCGGGATCATCGGACTGGGCGCCGCCCTGCTGATCGCCGCGCTGCTGTTGTCGACCTACACCACCAGCCGGATCACCAAGGTTCCGCTCGACATCGACGCCACGCTGATCAGCGACGGCACCGGAACCGCGCTCGACGCCGCGTCACTGTCGACGGATCACGTCGTCGTCAACCAGAACGTGCCGCTGGTGTCCCAGCAGCAGATCAGCGTCGAGTCACCCGCGAACGCCGACGTGGTCACGCTGCAGGTCGGTAGCTCGGTGCGGCGCACCGACAAGCAGAAGGACAGCGGCCTGCTGCTGGCGATCGTCGACACCGTCACCCTCAACCGCAAGACGGCGATGGCCGTGTCCGACGACACCCACACCGGCGGCTCGGTCCAGAAGCCGCGCGCCTTCAACGACGAGAACCCGCCCACCGCGATGCCGCTGCGGCACGACGGCCTGGCCTACCGGTTCCCGTTCCACACCGAGAAGAAGACGTACCCCTATTTCGATCCGATCGCGCAGAAGCCGTTCGACGTCAACTACGACAGCCAAGAGGACGTCAACGGCCTGACCACCTACAAGTTCACCCAGAACATCGGCTACAACGCCGACGGCAAGCTGGTGGCCCCCGTGGCGTACCCGTCGCTGATGGCCGGCAACGAGGACGCCAAGCAGACCACGTCGGCGTCGATGTGGGGCATCCAGGGCGGTGACCCGAACGAGCAGATCACCATGACCCGCTACTACGCCGCGCAGCGGACCTTCTGGGTGGACCCGGTGTCGGGCACCATCGTCAAGGAGACCGAGCACGCCAACCACTACTTCGCCCGCGATCCGCTCAAACCGGAGCTGACGCTGGCCGACTACAAGGTCACCTCCAACCAGGACACCGTCGAATCGCAGGTCAACGCCGCCCGCGACGAACGGGACCGGCTCTCGCTGTGGTCGCGGGTGCTACCGATCACGTTCACCGCGGTCGGCCTGATCGCGCTGGTCGCCGGCGGCCTGCTCGCCTCGTTCAGCCTGCGGACCGAGAGCGCGTTGACCGATCCAGGCCTGGACCGGGGTGACCAGGACTTCTTCGGCCGCAGCGGGCTCGAGGAGCCGGTGCCCGGCGCCGAGGCCGAAACCGAGAAGCTGCCCACGCAGCGCCCCACGGCGCGCGATGATCCCGACGCGGAAGCGCCCACCCTGGGCTCCGACGAGCCGCCCGAATCCGGGCCGCCCGAGCCCACCAGCCCGCCCGAACGGGAATAGCCCGCCGCGTGCGCTGGACCCGGCCCGGGTACGCGCTGGTCTTGGCGCTTCTGGTGGTCGGGCCGCTGCTCAAACCCGGTTACCTGCTGCTGCGCGATGCGGTGTCCACGCCGCGGTCGTTTGTGTCGGATACCGCGCTGGGGCTGACGGCGGCGCCGCGGGCGACGCCGCAAGACTTCGCGGTGGCGCTGGCCTCACACGTGCTGGACGGCGGCGTCGTGGTCAAAGCCCTGCTGGCGCTTGGGCTCTGGCTCGCCGGATGGGGTGCGGCCCGGCTGGTCGCGACGGCGTTGCCCGACGCGGGCATGGCCGGCCAGTTCGTCGCCACCACCCTGGCGATCTGGAACCCCTACGTCGCCGAGCGGCTGCTCCAGGGCCACTGGAGCCTGCTCGTCGGTTACGGCTGCCTGCCCTGGGTCGCGACGACCATGCTGGCGCTGCGGGCGGGCGCCGGCTCGTTGCTCGGCCTGGCCTTCTGGATCGCGCTGGCCGGGCTGACGCCGACCGGCCTGCTGCTCGCCGCGACGGTCGGGCTGGTGTGCGTCGCCGCCCCCGGGGCGGCCCGGCCCCGCTGGCGGTGCGCCGCGGTGGCGCTGGGCGCCGCGGTGGTGGCGGCGCTGCCCTGGCTGACCGCGGCGGTTCTGGGCGCGTCGCTGTCCTCTCACTCGGTGGCGAACACGCTGGGCGTGGCCGCGTTCGCGCCGCGCGCCGAGCCGGGTCTGGGGACGCTCGGCAGCCTGGCCGGCCTCGGCGGGATCTGGAACGGCGAGGCGGTGCCGATTTCGCGGACCACCCTGTTCGCGGCCGCGTCGGCCGTCGTGCTGCTTGGGGTGGTGGCGGCCGGGGTGCCGACGGTGTTGCGCCGCCCGGCGGCGCGTCCGCTGCTGGCGCTGGCGGCGGCGGCCGTGCTGGTGCCGGCCGCGCTGGCCACCGGCCCGGGCCTGCACCTGCTGGGCGCGGTGGTCGACGCCGTCCCCGGCTTCGGGGTGCTGCGGGACGGACAGAAGTGGGTGGCGCTGGCCGTGCCGGGATACGCGCTGGCGGGCGCGGGAGCGGTGGTGACGCTGCAGAGGTGGCTGTGGCCGGCGATCATGGCGCCGGTCTGCTGCCTCGCGCTGATCTTCGCGCTGCCCGACCTCGCCTGGGGCGTGTGGGGCCAGGTGTCCCCCGTGCAGTATCCGCGCGGATGGGCCGCGGTGGCCGCAACGATCAACGAGCGGCCCGCGACGGTGGCGGTGTTGCCGGCCGGCACGATGCGGCTCTACAGCTGGTCGGGCCGCGCGCCGGTGCTGGATCCGCTGCCCCGCTGGGTGCGCGCCGACGTGCTGAGCACGGGCGACCTGGCCATCTCGGGGACCGTGATCCCCGGCGAGGGCAGCCGCGCCCGCGCGGTGCAGCAGTTGCTGCTGGCCGGTCCCGATCCGGCCGCCCTGGCCCCGGCCGGGGTGGGCTGGCTGGTCGTCGAGTCGGACACCGCGGGCGACATGGGGGCGTCCGCCCGCACCCTCGATGCGTTGACCGCGGCCTACCGCGACGACGACATCGCGCTCTACCGAATCGGCGGCGACACCGCCGGGGTGTCCGCCGGCGCGCGCACGGCGACGCTGATCGCACACCTGGCGTGGCTGGCGGCGCTGATCGTGGGCGGCGCCGGCGCGCTGGTCGGCGCGTGGCGCTCGCGCACCGCAGCGGTTCGGCGACACTTAAACGACGGCGGCGACACGCCGATAAAGGACGCTCAGGATTGAGTCTCGCGGGCCGGCGCTTGGGGGTCGACTCTCGCGGCCCGGCTCTTGGCGCTACACCAGACCACTGATCGGGTGGCCGGTCCGCACGGCGTCGAGGACCGTCCGCATGGCGTCGGCGCTTTGCCGCCAAGAGAATTCGCCGCTTCGGGTGTGGGCCTTGGCGCCGAGCTGGTCACGCAGCACCGGATCGGAAAGCAGCTCCTCGAGGCGGTCCACCAGCTCGGCGTGGGTGTCCACCAGGATCCCGGTCACCTCGTCGACGATCGAATCCGACAGCCCGCCCGATGATCGGTAGCCGATGGTCGGCACCCGGTGCTGGGCCGCCTCGACGACCGCCAGCCCCCAACCCTCCTTGCGCGAGGGCAGCAGCTGCACCCAAGCGCTTTGCAGCACATGGTGTTTGGTGACGTCGTCGACGTGACCATGAAAGGTCACCGCGCCCGAGATGCCCAGCCGGCCGACGTGGTCGACGAGCCGCTGTCGCCACCAGCCGTCGCCCACGATGTCGAGGTGCAGACCCGGCAGGCGCGGCCGCAGCCGCGCGACCGCCTCCAGCGCGTCCTCGATCTGCTTGTGCGGCACCAG
>NZ_LZJA01000025.1:0-20121 GCF_001666785.1 Mycobacterium sp. E3305
CATGAACGACACGAACTCCCGGATCGGCGTGCTGGCCACCGAGGCAATCGATCTGCTCATCGCCGCCGTCGACCAGGTTTCCCCGGAGCGCTGGGATCAGCCGTCCAATCTCGAGGGCTGGAGCCTGCGCGAGCTGGTCGGGCACGTCACGGGCAGCGCGGCGAAAGTGGTGACCCTGGTCGACGGCGGCGATGAGCAGATCGATTGCCTCGGTGGCCAGCACGCCGATCCGGGAGTTCGTGTCGTTCATGGCGTGCATCCCCTCGAAACGCCGTGTCGCGTACCGTCCAGAAGTCTAGAGTCGCAACCCCGGTTACACAGGAGGTCCGCTTGGGCAAGACGGATATCGCGGCGCTCCTCGCGGTCGGGTCCGCCCTGATGGTGGGTTTCGGAGACGTCATCCAGCAGCGATCCGCCCAACAGGTCACCGACAAGCCGGTCGGAACCATGGCTCTGTTCCGCCAGCTCCTGCGCGATCGGCAATGGTGGACGGGCAGCCTGGTGGCCGCCGCCGGGTTCGGCTTGCAGGCAGCGGCGCTTGACCTGGGCTCGGTGGTGCTGGTGCAGGCGCTGTTGGTGACGTCGTTGCTGTTCGCGTTGCTGATCAGCGCGCGGACCAATCACCGGAGAATCACGGCGCGGCAAGGCATTTGGGCCGTGCTGCTGGCCGCGGCGGTCGCGGTGGTCGTGACGGTCGGCGACCCCCAGGAGGGAACGCCGCGCGGGTCTGTGCATACCTGGAGCATCGTGGCATTGGTCATGGGTCCGGCGCTGATCCTGTGCGTGATCGGCGCGCGCATGTTCCCCGGCACCGTTGGCGCGCTGCTGCTGGGTCTGATGTCGGGCTCGCTGTGGGGATTGTTTTCGGTACTGACCAAGGGTGTGGTCGACCAGCTGGACCGCGGCATCCCCGCGCTGCTGCGCCTGCCCGAGGTGTACGTGTGGGTGGTGGTGGCCATCGCGGCGACGGCCTGGGAGCAGTCCGCGTTTCGGGCCGGTCCGCTCACCGCGTCGCTTCCGGCCGTGACCGTCGCCGAGCCCGTCGTCGGATCGGTGCTCGGCGTCACCGTGCTCGGTGAGACGCTGCGCACCAACGACATCGGCCTGGTGGCACTGGGCTTGTCGGTTGCGGTGATGGCGGCCGCGACCGTGGCACTCGCCCACAGCCAGGCCGCCGGGGCCCCGCCGACCGGCGAAAAGCCCGCGGTATCAGCTTGATCAGATGCGCGAGCCGACCCGGTGCGCCGTGCCGTCCGGATCGACATAGGCGAATTCGCGCAGACCGTAGGGAGTGTCCTGCGGTGGGAGCAGGCGGCCCTCGAGGTCTTCCAGTGCAGCCCACTCCGCATGGAGGACGCCGGCATCGCTGACGTAGAGGTACACGCTTGCACCGGTTCGCAACGGGTCGTGCTCGTCCCACTCCGTCAGGTGGATGGATACGGATCCACGGTCGACGAACCCGTAGCGATCCGGTCCGTCGTATGCGCGTGCAGCGAAGCCGAGTCGTCGATAGCGATCCAGGGCGACGTCGAGATTCCGTACCGGGACGATCGGCGCTACCGAGGTGAAGTCGACTGCGGTCACACCGCGAACATATCGCTTGGCCCCGAACCCCCTCGCGACACCCGGCCGCTGACGTACGCTGCATCGGACCGACTTCTGAATAGGGGACGCGCTGGGGGTGCGCGAAAAGGCTTGCCTAGGCAGGAAAGGCATTCGACATGCGCCAGCTGACAGCTTCAGTCGCCATAGCCGCCGCCGGAATACTGCTCGCCGGCTGCAGCCACGATGGCGGGAGCGCCGCGTCGTCGACCACCAGCAGCACCACGGCTGCGGCTAAGACGCCCCTCAACAAGGCCCAGCTGCCCGACCTCATGCTCAGCCCTAGCGATATCGACACGATGCTGGGGGTCACCGGCACCACCAGCGACCCACCGAAGACCGCGCTGGAAGAAGACACAGCCAAGCGCAGCGACTACACGCTTCCCGCCGAATGCAAGTACGCCCTCCACGCGGCCCTGGCACCCGTTTATGCGGACAGCGGGTACACGGCGGTTTACGGCTACCACGACCTTGCACCCACTCCCCCGGGCGCGGACGACCTGGAAAGCCCTGACGTGTACCAGTTTGTCGTGTTGTTCCCCGCGCCCGACCAGGCGAACGCGTTTTTCACCACCTCGTCGCAGCAATGGCCCGCCTGCGCCAACCGCTTGGACACCGTGCCCGCCGACGGCACCCATCCCGAACTCCAGTGGAAGGTCGGACCGGTCACCAACGCCAACGGGGTGCTGAGCACGACCGTAACGCTGAGCTTCAGCCGTAACGGCGTGAATTTGACCGTCCCGTGTCAGCGGGCGTTGACCGTTCGCAGCAACGTCGTCGTCGACGTGGACGCGTGCCGCAAGGACGTGGGAGATCTCGGCATCAACATCGCCAACCAGATCGCCGGGAAGATCGGCAAGCAATAGGACCTCAATGGCCGCCCTCCGTTCATCCATCGGCGGTAGCTGCTCGCCGCGCCCCCGGCGTACGATCTTGCGGCCGAACCCGGTCAATCGACGACACTTGCGCCACCAACGATCCTGGCGGTAAGCCGTAGCTACACCCGACGTCGCGACGCGGTTTCGTGCAGTCTGCTCGGATGGTCGGCGGCGGGGTGTCGAGGAGGAAACGCATGGGCGCATCGGAGAAGTCGGCCGAACGCGGCGGCGGACGGCCGGTGATCCACCTCTCGCAGCTGCTGCGTGCGCCGGTGCTGGCCCGCGCCGGGGAAACGGTGGGCCGTGTCGAGGACGTGATCGTGCGGCTGCGGGGCGCCGACGAGTACCCCCTCGTCACCGGGATCGTGGCCGGGGTCGGCGGGCGGCGGGTGTTCATCGGTGACAAATCGATCGACGAGTACGCCGCGGACCGAGTCCTGTTGACCAAGAACAAGGTTGACCTTCGCGGCTTCGAGCGCCGTGAAGGTGAGGTGCTGCTGCGCGCCGACGTGTTGGGCCACCGGCTGATCGATGTGGCCAATGTCGAGCTGATCCGCGCCTACGACGTGGAACTGGAAGACACCGGCGCCGGATGGATGCTGACGCGCGTGGACACCCGACGGCCACCGCGGTTGTTCGGACTGATCAGGCAGTCGGGCGGGCACGCGGCCCGCGATTGGAAGGCGTTCGAGCCGCTGATCGGCGACGCCCGCTCGGACGCCGTGCGGCGCCTGTCGGACCGCTTCGGCGAGTTCAAGGCCGCCGAGATCGCCGACCTTCTCGAGGAGGCGGACAAGGCCGAGGGCGGCGAGATCCTCGACCGCGTGCGCAGCGACCCCGAACTGGAAGCCGACGTGTTCGAAGAGCTGGAGCCGGACAAGGCCAGCCGGCTCCTCGACGGCATGCCCGACAACGAGGTCGCCGCGCTGCTGGGCCGGATGCGGGCCGACGACGCCGCCGACGCGATCGCCGACCTGCGCCAGTCGCGGCGCCGGCGCGTGCTGGAGTTGATGCCGGGCCCGCAGCGCACCAAGGTCATCACCCTGATGGGCTTCAACCCCGAGAGCGCCGGCGGCCTGATGAACGTCGACTTCGTCTCGTGCGCGGCCGCCACCACGGCGGCCGAAGCGCTGGCGCTGATCGCGTCCGCCGACACCATACAGCCGGAGGCGCTGATCAAAGTGCATGTGATCGACGAGGACAGACGGCTCGACGGTGTCGTCTCGGTCATCACCTTGTTGCAGGCCCCGGCCGGTGAAACCCTTGCGCGGCTGATGGATTCCGATCCGGTGCGGGTCACGCCGGACGCCGACCTGACCGATGTCGCGCTGTTGATGGCCGACTTCAACCTCTACTCCATCCCGGTGGTCGACGACCAGGATCGCGTGCTCGGGGTGGTCACCGTCGACGACGTGCTCGAGGCGACCATCCCGGAGGATTGGCGCCGGCGAGAGCCCGCGCCGCGTCCCGTGCGCGAGATTCCCGGTGACCAGAGCGCGCGCGTGCCGGGAGGTAATGCGCTGTGACGACCGGTCGCGAAGAGATTCACCGGCCCAGCGCGGTGCTGGACGCCGCGCACCTCGGTGACATCGAGGGCGCGTTCGGTCGCATCAGCGTCGGCGAAACCGAGCACGGCCGCACCTGGAAGACGCGGTTGCTGACCCTGCTCGCGATCGTCGGTCCCGGAATCATCGTGATGGTCGGCGACAACGACGCCGGCGGCGTCGCCACCTACGCCCAGGCCGGACAGAACTACGGCTACTCCCTGCTGTGGGTGCTGCTGCTGTTGATACCCGTCCTGATCGTCAACCAGGAGATGGTGGTGCGGCTCGGCGCGGTCACCGGCGTCGGGCACGCGCGGCTGATCAACGAACGCTTCGGCCGCGGCTGGGGCTGGTTCTCGGTCGGCGACCTGTTCCTGCTCAACTTCCTGACGATCGTCACCGAATTCATCGGCATCAGCCTGGCCGCCGAATTCATCGGCGTCTCCAAATACGTTGTGGTGCCGGTCTCGGCGGTGGCGCTGGTCGCGATCATGGCGAGCGGGAGCTTCCGCCGCTGGGAGCGCGCCATGTTCATTTTCATCGCCGTGACGCTGCTGCAGATCCCGATGCTGCTGATGTCCCACCCCCAGTGGCGTCAGGCCGCCAAATCGTTCGTGATACCCAGCATTTCGGGCGGGGTGAGCTCGGATGCGGTGCTGCTCATCATCGCCATCGTCGGCACCACCGTGGCGCCCTGGCAGCTGTTCTTCCAGCAGTCCAACGTCGTCGACAAGCGCATCACCCCGCGCTTCATCGGGTACGAGCGCGCCGACACCGTGCTGGGTGCCTTCGTCGTGGTCATCGGTGCCGCGGCGCTGGTGATGACCGGTGAATGGGCGGCACGCTCCACCAACACCGTCGGCGGCTTCACCGACGCCGGTGCCACCGCACACCTGCTCGGCGAGCACCGCGGGACGCTGGGCTGGATCTTCGCGATCGTGCTGATGGACGCCTCGATCATCGGGGCCGCCGCGGTAACCCTGGCCACCAGTTACGCCTTCGGTGACGTGTTCGGCCTGAAGCACTCCCTGCACCGCGGATTCGCCGACGCCAAGCAGTTCTACCTGTCCTACACCGCCATGGTGGTAGTGGCCGCGGCCATCGTGCTGATTCCCGGCGCGCCGCTCGGGCTGATCACCACCGCCGTGCAAGCCCTCGCCGGCCTACTGCTGCCCAGCGCCAGCGTCTTCCTACTGCTGCTGTGCAACGACCGGGAAGTGTTGGGCCCGTGGGTCAATCGCCCCTGGCTCAACTGGGTCGCCGGGTTGATCGTCGGCACGCTGCTGCTGCTGTCGGGAATCCTGATGGCCACCACGCTGTTCCGCGATCTCAACGTCGTGGCGGTGGCCGGCTACCTCGCCCTGGCCCTGGCGGTACTCGCCGCCGCGGCGGTGCCGGTGCTGCGCTGGATGGCCCGTCGTCAACCCGCGGCGCCCGCGCCACGGCTGCCCGCGCGCGGCGTCGACCGCAACACCTGGCGGATGCCGCCCCTGACGCTGCTCGAGCCGGTCACCTGGTCACCGGGCACCCGACTCGGCATGATCGCGCTACGCGCCTACCTGATCGTTGGCGCACTCCTGTTGGTGGTCAAGGCGATACAGCTCAGTCACTGACGCCCTTGTTGTATGCGGCGGGCCACCTCGCCGTACCGCTCGAACCGCTCCGGATCACCCACGGCGTTGTAAAGCACCAGGCGCGTGGCCTTTTCGGCGTACTTCTCGATCAGCGCGCCGGCGAGTCCGTCCCACGTCGACTCGGTGGCGAAGGCGGCGATGTGGTCGTCGCTGACCTGGGCGGCCATGCCGGCGAAGTCACCGGCCTTCTGCCTCTCGCGGATCCTGGCGGTCGTGCCCTCGAACCCGGCCTGATCCCAGATGAACGCGTAGTTGGGGGTGCTGCCGTAGAAAGCCATGCTGGCGCGCACGCCTTCTCGTTGCTTGTCGCGCTCCTCGTCGGTGTCACCGACGATGGTCATCACCGGCACGATCACCGCGATGTCGGCCGGCGACCGTCCCGCCTTCGCCGCCCCGTCGGCGACGTTCGGCAAGACGTGGCGGGCGATGTATCCCGGCTCGCCGATCGGGTGCACGTGCACCCCGTCGGCGACCTCGCCGGCCATCCGCAGCATCCACGGATTGACCGCTGCGATATCGACTTTCGGGTCGGGCGCGTCGATCGGACCCGGGCTCCACTGCGGAGTGATGAAGTCGAGGTCGTAGAAGTCGCCGTGGTGATCCAGCGTCCCGGAGCGGAACGCCGCGAAACAAGCCTTGACCGCGAACAGGTAGTCGCGCAGGCGCGGTCCGGGCCGCTCGAATGCCACCCCGTAGCGCCGGACGACGTGGGTGCGCACCTGGGTGCCCAGACCCAGGCGGAAGTTCCCGCCGGTCGCCTCCTGAAGCTCCCAGGCCGTGGCGGCCGTGACGAAGGGGCTGCGCGGGAAGGCGACGGCCACGCCGGTGGACAACTCGAGGCCGGGCGCGGCCTGGGACGCCACGGCCGCGTTGAGGTAGGCCGTGCGGCCCGTCTCGGTGAACAACAGACCGGAGAAACCGGCGGCTTGCGTTCGCCGGGCCAGGTCGCCGATCTGGTGCAGCGGCTGCGGGACCGTCATCGCATCGACGTGCATGAGCGGAGCCTACGTGGGCTCGGCCCTTGCCCGGTGACCGCGTCACGGTGTTAGCTCATTATTCGTCAGCAACCAACGCCGCTTCGCTAACAGGAGGCTCGCCAACATGCTTCGTGGATTGCTCATCGCCGGAGCAATCGTCGTGGGGATTGCGGGGCCACCCGCGGCCCAGGCCGCCCCATCGACGACGACCTCACCCGCGCCGACGACGGGCGCCAGCGTTTACTACCCGAACTGCAAGGCGGCGTGCGCCGACGGCGTGGCCCCGATCCACCGTGGGCAGCCGGGTTACCGGTCCGGCCTGGATCGTGACGGCGACGGCATCGCGTGCGAGGTATGCCACTGATGTGGGTCCCGATTCCGCGGTTGGTCGCCGTCCTCGCCATGGCGTCTGCCGGCCTCGTGGCCTGCGGGTCGCAGCACGCTGCGGCGCCCGCCGCATCCAGTTCAAGTGCGGCGAAGCCGTCGCCGCCCCCCAGCCCCATCGCCTCGTCCAGCACGCCCACGACCACCAGCGCGCCGGACTGCGTCGGGCTGTCGATTTGCCGGCCACCACCGCCGGACGCCGAGGGAAATCCGGCGTGCTACTACGCGGACGGGTGGCGCGGTGATTCCTCGGGCACCGGGATCGAGGTGTGGTACTTCCGCGACCCGCAAAGCCCGCCCAAGCCGGACAAGGTCACCGCGCTCGTACGCAAGAAGGACGGCACCACCGAGTCACAGGATGCCGACATCGCCGCCGACCAACAGGTGCATCGGTTCGGATTCCCCACCGTCGCGCCGTCGGTGGTTCAAGAGGTGTTGTTCAGCAGCGGCGGCGGCCGCTGCTTCGTCGTCGGACCGTAACCGGATCAGCGCTTCTGGGGGCGGTGGCTCACCGGGGCGGTGAACCCCTGGGTGTCGTCGAAGTTGGCCCACTGGCCGTCGTCGTTGACCTCCATGCGCCAGCCGAGCTCGGTGTCGCCGCCGATCGAGGCGATGAACCATGCGTGTGCGGACTCCGCGCTGGCAAAATTCTTCGTCGCGACGACCCGCCCGCGTGGGTCGATGACGCGAAATTCAGCCATGGGAGGTGATTATCCCTGCCAGCGGGTTTTCAATCCGGCTTATCTCCCATTTGCCGGCCAAGCCGACCGCGAACACCCCTGGCGCAAACCTGGCAAATCCCGGGCTACACGGTGCGGGTCAACCGGTCGGCGAGCAGCTCGGCGAACCGGGCCGGATCGTCAAGCGCACCCCCTTCGGCGAGAAGCGCTGTGCCGTAGAGCAATTCGGCGGTCTCGGCGAGGGCGGCGAGCGCGGCGTCGCCCTCCGCCTTCTTTTGCGCCTCTCGCAGGCCGGTAACCAGCGGGTGGTTCGGGTTGAGCTCGAGAATCCGCTTGCCGACCGGGATGTCCTGCCCGGACGCGCGGTAGAGCCGCGCCAGCGCCGGGGTGATGCCGAAGGCGTCGGTGATCAGGCAGGCCGGCGACTCCGTCAATCGGCTGGAGAGCCGCACCTCCTTGACGTGGTCGCTCAACGTCTCCTTCATCCAGGTCAGCAGGTCGGCGAAGTCCTTCTGTTGCTCCTCGCGCTCGGCCTCGCTCTCGTCGCCTTCGGCGCTCAGGTCCACCTCGCCCTTGGCGACCGATTGCAGCGGCTTGCCGTCGAACTCTGTCACCGTTCCGACCCAGACCTCGTCGACCGGGTCGGTGAGCAGCAAGACCTCGTAGCCCTTGGCTTTGAAGGCCTCCAGGTGCGGCGACTTCAGGATCTGTTGCCGCGTCTCCCCCGTGGCGAAGAAGATCTGCTCCTGGCCCTCCTTCATGCGTTCCACGTACTCGGCGAGGGTGGTGGCCTCCTCCTCGCTGTGCGTCGAGGCGAATGAGCAGATTTGCAGCAGGGTCTCGCGGTTGTCGAAGTCGGACAGCAGGCCCTCTTTGACGACTCGGCCGAACTGGGTCCAGAAGCTGCGGTAGTCGTCGGGCCGCTCGGACTGCAGCTCCTTGATGGTCGACAGGACCTTCTTGGTGAGCCGCCGCCGGATGGCCTTGATCTGCCGATCCTGCTGCAGGATCTCGCGCGAGACGTTGAGCGACATGTCCTGCGCGTCCACGACGCCTTTGACGAAGCGCAGGTATTCGGGCATCAGCTGGTCGCAGTCGCCCATGATGAACACCCGCTTGACGTACAGCTGGATCCCGGTCTGCGCGTCGCGGTTGAACAGGTCGAACGGCGCGTGGGACGGGATGAACAGCAGCGCCTGGTATTCGAAGGTGCCCTCGGCCTTCATCGCGATGATTTCCAGCGGGTCGTCCCAGGCGTGGGCGACGTGCTTGTAGAACTCCTTGTACTCCTCCTCGGAGACCTCTTCTTTGGGCCTGGCCCAGAGCGCCTTCATCGAGTTGAGGGTCTCGGTTTCGAGCGTGACGGTCTCCTCGCCGCCCTCCTCCTCGGCCGGAGTCCGTCGTTCGACCTCCATCCGGATGGGCCAGGCGATGAAGTCGGAATACTTCTTGACCAGGCTGCGGATCTTCCACTCCGAGGTGTAGTCGTGCAGCTCGTCCTCGGCGTCTTCGGGCTTGAGGTGCAGCGTGACCGACGTCCCCTGTGGTGCGTCGTCGACGGCTTCGATGGTGTAGGTGCCCTCGCCGCTGGATTCCCACTTGGTGGCTTCGCTCTCGCCGGCTTTGCGGGTGAGCAGCTCGACCTTGTCGGCGACCATGAAGCTCGAATAGAACCCGATGCCGAACTGACCGATCAGTTCCTCCGACGCGGCCTCGTTCTGGGCCTCCTTCAATTGCTGACGCAGCTCGGCCGTGCCCGACTTGGCCAGGGTGCCGATCAGCCCCACCACCTCGTCCCGGGTCATGCCGATGCCGTTGTCGCGGATAGTGAGCGTCCGGGCGCCCTTATCCACCTCGATCTCGATGTGCAAGTCGGAGGTGTCGACATCGAGGTCTTTGTTGCGGAAGGCTTCCAGCCGCAGCTTGTCCAGTGCGTCGGAAGCGTTCGAGATCAGCTCCCGCAGAAACGAATCCTTATTGGAGTAGACGGAGTGGACCATCAGGTCCAGCAGTTGCCGGGCCTCGGCCTGAAACTCCAGCTGCTCGACACGCGCGTTCATCAGATTGCCTGCACTTTCCTCCAGGAGACGACGATGCAAATTTACCGAGACGCGGATGGTCCGTGCCCGGGGGCTGGTCCTACCCTGAACACATGTCTGTCGCGCAACGCGAACGTGCCGCCCTCGTCGAAACCATGCGCGCAGCCGGGCCGGAGGCGCCCACCTTGTGCGAGGGGTGGAAGACGCGGGACCTCGCCGCCCACCTCGTCATCCGGGAGTACCGGCCCGACGCCGCCCCGGGCATCCTGATCCCGTTCTTCGCCGCGCACACCGAGAAGGTGCAGAACCAGGTGGCCGAGCGGGCCGAGTGGGACGAGCTGGTCGACAAGGTGGCATCCGGTCCGCCGCTTTACTCCCCGTTGAAGCTGCTCGACCCGGTGGCCAACGTGGCGGAGATGTTCATCCATCACGAGGACGTGCGCCGCGCGCAGCCGGGCTGGGAGCCGCGGGCGCTGGAACCCGAGCTGAGCGCCCGGCTGCGCCGCACCCTGCCGATGATGGCGCGGCTGACGCTGGCCAAGGTGCCGGGCCGGGTGGCACTGCGCACCCCGGAGGGCAAGACGATGCTGACCGCGGGAAGCGGCCCGGCCGTCACGGTGACCGGCCCGCCCGAGGAGCTGCTGCTGTTCTCGGTCGGGCGTTCGGCGCGAGTGGAGTTCGACGGCGACGCGGCCGCGGTGCAGGCCGTCCGCGAGGCCCCCAAGGGGCTGTAGCCCGAAATCACCCGAAGGCTTCGCGGAGGTCTTTCTTGATGACCTTGCCGAATTGGTTGCGCGGCAAGGCTTCGACCATCACCAATCGTTCTGGGTGTTTATAGCGGCTCAGCCCGTTCGAATGGCAATGCTGCACAAGGGATTCCAACGACACGCTCTCGGCCGACGCGGGCACCACGACCGCGCATACCCGCTCGCCGGTGCGCGGGTCGGGAACCCCGATGACCGCCACGTCGGCGACCGCGGGATGGGTGGCCAGCACATTCTCGACTTCGAGAGCCGAAACGTTCTCGGCATTGCGGATGATCGCATCCTTGATCCGACCGGTCACGCGGACGTTGCCGTCCTGATCGACCAGCCCGAGATCTCCCGTGCGGAGCCAGCCGTCCTCGTCGAACGCGTCGGCGTCCAGCGCGGGGTCGGCGTAGCCGAGAAAGCATTGGGGACCCTTGAGGCGGAGCTCGCCCTCCTGACCGACGGGCAGTTCGCCTTCGTCGTTGCCCACCACCCGGACGCTGACCCCCCGCGTCGGCCTACCGACGGTGTGGTCCAGCGAATCCGGCGTGTCGGTGAGCGACGGCGAAGCCGCCACCGGGAACTCGGTGAGCCCCCAGGCGTTGGCGATGCCGGGAAGACCGAAGGCTTCCCGGATCTGGCGACCGAGTTCGGCGGTGATGGGCGCGCCGCCGGCCAGGCAGCCGCGCAGGAACGGGAACAACGGCCGGTCGCCGTGGGCTCGCTGGGCTTCGAGGAAGCCGAGGAAAAAGGGGGTCGCGGTGCCCAGGAAGGTCGGGTTGTGCGCCGCGATGGAGTACGGCGTCGCCGGCGGGTCGAATACCTCGAACAGCGCCAACCGCATGCCGGTCCGCAGCGCGGCGGCCAGCATCACCGCGCCGCCGATGTGCGCGACCGGAAAGGCGATGGGATCGACATCGTCGCCGGTGATGCCGATCGCCTCGACCAGCCCGGTCGCGCCGGCCATCACCGATGCGTCGGTATGGCGAATCCCTTTGGGCGCGGCGGTGGTTCCCGACGAGTAGTAGACCCATCGCGCATCGCGGGCCGAAGCCGGCGGCGGCGGGAGCGCACCGGCGTCCGCCTGAGGCAGCCGAAGCTCGCCGCCGGCCGGCGGCGTCACCAAGTCGACGGTGATGACCTTGAAACCTCGACTCGCGGACAGGGCCCGCGCCAGGGCGCCATGATCGAATCCGCGCCAACGCTCGGGCACCACAAGGTATTCCGAGGAGAGCTGCTCGGTGATGAAACCGACCTCGTGCTCCCGCAGGATCGGGATGATCGGGTTTTGCACCGCACCGAGCCGGGCCAGCGCCGCCATAACGACCACGGTCTCCAGCGTGGTCGGCAACTGCCACGACACGACGGTTCCCGCGCGGATCCCCAAAGCGGCGAAGGCGGCGGCCGTCGCGCAGGCGGCATCGTGGAACTGCCGCGCCGTCAGCGTGCGCGCGTGGTCGTCGGCGAGCAGCGGCCGGGGCGATCCCGCCCGCGCCGCGTCGGCGACCAGCCTCCAGTAGGTGACGTCGCTTCCGATGCTCATTCGCTCGTCGGATTGACCTGTGTCGGGCGGAATCCGGAGTGCGCAATGCCAACCGAAACGCCGCTGCCGATGGGACCCGTGCGGTCGACGAGTACAGCCGAACCGGTGGCCACCCCGTCGTGGCTGTAGTGGGTCAGCGAGGCCATGCCGATGTGTGGGCCTTCCGGCAGTCGGCTCAGCGTGAGCGTGTAGTCGGCATTGATGAACTGCAAACCGTTTGTTCCCCAATTGGCAAGGGAGGCAGTGATATCGGCTGCCATGGCGGCGCGGGTGAACGGGCTGAGCGGTTCACCGCCGATGAGCGAGCGGGTTTCGCAAAGCCAGGTGTATTTCTGGCCGGAGGCGTCGACCCATTCGGGGTCGCGATTCTGCAATTCGGTGCCCCATCCGTAGGTGCGCATGAAGAGCGTCGGTTGGGCGCCGCCCTCGATGGGCAGCGGCGGCATCTGCGGGTTCGGCGACCACACCTGCCCCTCTGGCTGGGGGCCGCGCCGCAGGAATAAGGCGCTCCCCCGCGCAACCGGGAGACCGTGCTGGGTGAGGACGACCTCGACGAGCCGCAGCCGCCGCCGGTCGTGGTGCACGGTGGTATGCACCTCCATGGGTTCCAGCGCGACCGGTGCGGGAAGGTCGACGGTCAGGCGGGCGGGTTGAAGTTCCGGGTCACCGACCGCGCGTTCCACCGCCCACCCGAGGAGTCCGCCGACGACGTGCCCGCTGAGCGACGGGCCCCACCCACCGCGCGCGATCGGGTTTGGCACGAAACGGGTTTCGTCGCGCAGGAAGTATGGCTCCTGCGCCGCCGAATCGACGTCATCCGGCACGAGATTCGTTTCGGTCAATGCGCGACGCTCCGCCCGGAGTTGGGATCCCTCATGCGAGGATGGCAACAGTAGATATTACAGTTACCGGCCACAGTCGCCCCGGGTCGACCCGATTCAGGCAGGTGGGACCGCGGCTCAGGCGATCGCCGCGCCCACCAGGTGGCCGATCACGTACGTGATCGCCAATGCGAGACCGCCTCCGATGACGTTGCGGAGCACAGCGCGGCCCTTGGGCGCTCCGCCCAAACCGGCCGACACCGCCCCGGTGATGACCAGCGCGACGAGCACCGCCGCGACGGTGACCGGGATCCGCCACGCCGCCGGCGGAACCAAGATCGCGATCAGCGGCAGCAGGGCCCCGATTGCGAACGACAACGCCGAAGACGACGCCGCCTGCCAGGGATTGGTCAGCTCCTCGGGATTGATGCCCAGTTCGACTTCGGCGTGCGCGAGAAGCGGATTGTGGTCGGTGAGTTCCTCGGCGACGGTGCGGGCGGTCGCGGCCGTCAGGCCTTTCGCCTCGTACAAGGCGGCGAGCTCGTCCATTTCGGCGACCGGATCGTCGCGCAGCTCCTGGCGTTCCTTGTGCAGCAGCGCCTTCTCGGTGTCACGTTGGGTGCTGACCGAAACGTATTCGCCCAGCGCCATCGACACCGCTCCGGCGACCAGTCCGGCGGTGCCGGCGGTCAACACGGGAGCGCGTTCCACCGTCGCGGCCGCGACCCCCACCACGATGCCCGCCGTGGACACGATTCCGTCGTTGGCGCCCAGGACTCCGGCGCGCAGCCAGTTCAATTTCGACGACACCGAACCCACGTGCGGCTCGGACGGATGGGGATGCGACGGGCTCGACACGGCCGCAACGATATACATCAAAGACCCGCCGGACTAGCAAACATAGCCTTGCCAAACGGTTTACTCCCGCTTGTCGGGCTACCCAAAGGTGCCGCGTCTGGCTGGCGCCGAGCCGCGACACATAAACGCCTGCGACGACACGCCGTCGCTTGTCGCAGCGGTTTATGTCTCGCGGTACCTGAGCCGACCGTCCGCCTTCCGTGGTCGGGGTGCCGCGTGCACGACCCAAAGCTCCGCATGGGCCTCTCACAGCCGTTGCATAGGCAAGCTATCTATGGTCGGTTGATGTAAGGGGGGATTCTGAGGAATTCACCAGTAGTCAGACAGGGTGAAGGACTATGAAACTTAAGCAATTTCTTGGGGGGATGACCGTTGCCGGCGCTCTGAGCGCTGCGGCGTTGGGCATGGGTTCCGGTGCGGCCAGCGCCGCTCCCGGCGGGCCGCCGCCTGGCCCGGCAGGCAACCATGGCGCACCCGCTCCCGGGGGCATTCATCCCCCGAACGCACCCGGCGATCCGGGCGGACCTGGGGGCCCCGGCGGGCCGGGCGGACCTGGGGGCCCCGGCGGTCCCGGCGGGCCGCAGGGCGGACCTGGTGGGCCAGGTGGCCCCGGTCACCCGGGCGGGCCAAATGGTCCCGGTGGACCCGGAGGCCCCGGAGGCCCCGGAGGGCCCGATCATCCAGGCGGACCCGGCGGCCCGGGCGGGCCCGACCACCCAGGCGGCCCCGGCGGCCCCGGCGGACCGGGCGGACCGGGCGGTCCGTGGCACGGAGATCCTCAGCGCGGCTACTTCCGCGGCGCCCCGTGGGGTGACGGTCCGGCGCCTTGGGGACCCGGTGCGCCGCCTCGCCCCGCGTGGGACCGGCCGCTCCCCCCGCCCGGTGGATATTGGGGGTACGGTCCGATCAACTACTGGGGCTATCAGGAGACCCCGGTGTGGGACCCCGGCTTCAATCAGTGGGGCTTCTGGTTCTTCGGAGTGTGGATTCCGCTGTAAACCGCAGTAAGCACGACGCCCGCTTCGCCACCCGGCGGGGCGGGCATCGTGCTGCTTGTCGATAACCTGGCTCGCAGGTGGCGAATCACCCCGCACCGCAGACGTTTATGCCGCCCCGGCATGCGGACCGAATGAAAAGAATTGCCGCGGTGGGACCTTTGGCCTCTCGGTGGGGGTACTACGCCGTTGCATCGATGCCGTATGGCCCTCGATTGACGTGTCTCGATAGCGAAACATCGAGGTCACGGTTTGGGTTTCCCCCTGCCAGAGTAATCGACCGATGAGGAGGCGCGATGTCCACGCGGCCCGCACGAGACCCTCGCGTAACCCTTCTCTACTTGGTCACATTCGCCGTCGCGATGGTCGCGGGAATGTGCGCTTTGGTGGCGCTCGTCGCCGGCTCGCCGCTTCAATTCGGCTTCGCGCTGGCCCTTTTCGGCGCCGGGTGGATCGCCTCCGACTTCATCGATCGGACGGGTGAGCTCGGGCAGGAGCGCTTCGCCCGGCAGCATGTCGCCATCGTCGCCCGCCCGGCCCAGGCGTATCGACCCTCCCGCGTGGTGCACACCGGTCACCGCGATCCATTCCCGCGATCCGCTCCTCGCGCCGCGAGCGCGGTGGCCGCCTGACGGTCGATCAGTTCTTGATGCCGACTGTGATCAGGTCGGAAACGACGCGTGTCCAGACCGGCCGCGGGATGCGGCGCTGCTCGCTGACGACGAACCCGGCGTCTTCGAACATCGTGCGCATCTCCGTCGGCGACGCATTGTGTTGCGGCTTCCACCTATTGGCCGACGGTGCCTGGAGTCGCCGTTGCCGCGCACTGAGGGCCGATACGGCCACCAGTCCGCCGGGCGCCAGCACGCGGTGGAATTCGCGCAGCGCCGCCGGCTGATCGAAGAAGTGGAACGCCGAGGTGGTCACCACCGCGTCGAGGGCCCCGTCGTCGAAAGGGAGCCGCTCCGCAGGGCCACGTAACCACTGCACCCGGTCGGTTCGGGCGCGCGCCTGGCCGAGCATGCCCTCGGACATGTCGACACCGTAGATCTCGTCGGGCTGGAGCTCGCGCGCGATCCGATCACTGAGAATGCCTGTGCCGCAAGCGATATCGGCTATCTTGTGGGCATGGTGAGCACGCAGTTGCGCTATCACCTCATCGTGCGGCGGACGATATACCCACTGCTGCAACAACGGCAGGTCGTAGACCGGGGCCAGGAAGCTCCAGAGCCGCGTGACCGCGTCGTTGAGTCCTCGGCGGCTCGGCTCCGTCATTCGCCCAGAACCGAGCTGTAGTAGATCGTGTCGGCGACGGACACCGAGTCGTTGGTCTGGGGAATCGCCGCGAGCCCGCTGCCGGCCAGCAGCTCACTCATAGGCTTGCCGACCGTCCGCCAGCCGAGATCCTTCAGGTAGTCGGCGACGTCGTTGCGCTCACCGTCGAAACCCAGCTCCTCCCAATCCAACTCGAAGCCGTGCTCGCGCCACTTGGCGGTGGCCCGGCGCATCATTTCGCGCGCCTTCTCGACGTCTTGCTGCGGACGGTCCAGGATGGCTTCGACGGCCAGCCTGCTGCCCTCGGCGCTCAGCGCGGAGATGTTGTCGAGCAAGCGGTCCTGCGCCTCGGGCGGCAGGTACCCGAAAAGACCCTCCGCGATCCAGGCGGTTGGGCGGCTCTTGTCAAAGCCCGCATCCACCAGAGCTTTCGGCCAGTCGCTGCGCAGATCAATGGCGACGGCGCGCAGGTCTGCCCGCGGGGCCGCGCCCAACTTCGCCAGGGTGGCGGTCTTGAACCCGATCACCGCCGGCTGGTCGATCTCGAAGACCGTCATGTCGGCAGGCCATGCCAACCGGTAGGCACGCGCGTCCAGGCCGGAAGCCAGGATTACGGCCTGGCGGATCCCGGCCTGCGCCGCGTCGTGGAAGAAGGCGTCGAAGAATCGGGTGCGGGCGGCCATCGCCAGGGGCATGTGCTCGAGCTTCCAACCGGATTCGTGGTCGTCGACGTCAGCGGCGACGAGGTCGCCGTCGACCCATCGCGTGAAGAAGTCCACTCCGACCGCGCGAACCAGCGGCTCGGCGAATCGGTCTTCGATAAGCGGGTTGTCAGCCCTGGTCGCGATCGCTCGGGCCGCGGCCACCATCGTGGCGGTCGCGCCCACGCTGGTGGCCAGATCCCAGCTGTCGTTGTCTGTGCGTGGCATGCGTCTTCCCCTCGCAGTCATGGCGATACTTAGCCAGTATAACGACCCGCGAGGGGCGAAGAGTTCCCGAGCCAGCCGGGCCCTACCGCGGGCCGGGCCCTCCCGGCCCACCTGGGCCACCAGGCCCACCCGGTCCCCCGGGTCCTCCCGGACCACCAGGCCCGCCGGGTCCGCCCGGCCCATTCACCGCCGGGACCCAGGGAACGCATTGATGCAAGTCCGCGCTCCAGATAAACCCTTCAGCACAATTGGGATCGGCCCGGCCGATCGCCGGCGCCGAAACCGCGATCACCGGCAACATCGCCAAAACGAGTGCGACGGCCCAGAGCATCCGGCCGCGCACCGGGGGCGTCATTGCTGCACACGTCATGTCGGTCTCCTCCCCGCCGATGACACTCGGTTCAAATGATTTTGCGACACGAAACCGGTTGGCGGTGCTGTTATTCGGTAACCAGCTCGAACACCGGGATGACGCGGTCGGTGCGCTCCTGGTAGTCGCCGAAGCCCGGCGCCCGCTCGACCACGATCCGGTAGACGGAATCCCGCTCGTCGCGCGGCAATTCGCGCACGGTCGCCGGCTTGGGCTCCTGTGAGCCGATCTCCACGGTCACCCGCGGATGGGCGCGAATGTTGTGCACCCAAGCGGGGTTCTTCTCCCGGCCCGCGGCGGACCCGACGACGTAGATCCTGCCGTCGACATCGAAGTAAGCGACGGGGTTTACCCGCTGCGCACCGCTTCGTGCCCCGGTCGAGGTCAACAGCAGCAACGGGAAGCCCTCGAACTGCCCGCCGACCTTGCCGCCGTTGCGGCGGAACTCCTCGATGTTGCGCTCGTTGAATTCGCGCTCCGAATGCATTTCGTCGTCGCCCATCTACCCATCCTGGCACGGGGGCAGCCCCACAGGGCCCGCGCGGGATTGATCGTCGCCGAATGCGGGTATCACCAGGCAATCCCATCGGGGGGGTATCCGCTTCCGTAGAAACGAAGTGAGCACGAGATGGTCGGCTGGCTGGACAGGCTGCAGCGACGAAACCGCGCCGCCGGCGTGGTTATCGGGGTCGTCTACAAATATCTGGATGATCAAGGCGGCTACCTATCCGCCTTGATCACCTACTACGGGTTCGTATCCCTGTTCCCGCTACTGCTGCTGTTGACCACCGGCCTCGGAGTGGTGCTCGCCGGACGCCCCGACCTGCGGGAACAGGTGCTGCACAGCACGTTGAGCCAATTCCCGGTCATCGGCGATCAGCTGCATCAGCCCGCAGGGCTCAGCGGAGGAACCGTCGCCGTGGTCGTCGGCATCGCCGGCGCCCTCTACGGCGGCCTTGGCGTGGGTCAGGCGGTGCAGAATGCCATGGACTCGGTGTGGGCCGTCCCCAGGAACAAGCGTCCGGACCCCGTCCGCTCACGACTGCGCAGCTTGATGTTGCTGTTGGTCCTGGGCTCGGCGGCCATCGCCGCCACGGTCCTGTCGGCGGCCGGCCAGGCGACAGGAGCGCTGGGCGTCTTCGGAAAGATCGGCGTCGCGCTGGTGGCCGTGGCGATCAACGCGATGATTTGCCTGGTGGCGTTTCGCGTCACCACCGCGCGGGAGCTGACGTATCGCCAGGTGCTGCCCGGAGCGCTTGCGGCAGCGGTCATTTGGCAGATCCTGCAGTGGGGCGGCGCCGGATACATTCGGCACACCGTGAAGTCGGCCAGCGCGACCAACAGCGTCTTCGCCTTGGTTCTGGGATTACTGGCCTTTCTGTTTCTGGTGTCGTCAACGCTGGTTCTGTGCGCCGAGATCAATGTCGTTCTGGTGGAACGCCTTTACCCGCGGGCGTTGCTCACGCCCTTCACAGACAACGCGGAACTTACGCCGGCCGACCGCAAGACCTACACCAAGAAGGCGAAAGCCGAACGCGTCAAGGGCTTTCAGCGCGTCAGCGTCAGATTCGGAGACCTCACCGGTAAGGCGACCCGGCCCCGGACGCCGACGACGCCCACCGTCCGGGGCGGGCCCGCCGGCTGATCAGTTGCCGCGTCCGGTCTGTTCCTGCAACTCGTCGATGAGCTCGGACGCCTGAGCCTTGGTCAAATCATCGGGAACGTCCCGGCCCGCTTCCTGGGCCAACGTGTGCAGGTAGCTGCGCTGCGGACCGGTCATCGGCTCGTCGCCGGTCACCCACTGGGACGTGTCCTTCTCCGGGTTCTCGCTCGGCGCCTGTCGCGTGTCGTCAGTCATGTCCTTCACCTCCGCGAGGAGGGATAACCATCGCACGTACGTTCGAAACCTGCGCCACGCCGCTCGCCGTGGCCGGCCCTTTGCAAGAATCGGTTGCTATGTCGCGCTCCTTCGACATCCGCATCGAATCGCCCGCCAGCGTGGAACAAATCCACGCGGCGTTTGGGCGGGAGGACTACTGGCTGGCCCGCCTGAAAGCGAGCAACGCCCCCACCACGCTGGATTCGCTGGAAGTCGACGCCGACGGCACGGTGAGCATGCGGGCAACCCAACACGTATCCCGGCAGATAATGCCCGCGCTGATTGCCAAGGTCGTCCCCGGGGAGCTGAAGATCGTTCACAGCGAGACGTGGCGATCGATCGGTGATGGCGAAGTCCGCGGGCAGATCAACGTCGTGTCCTCCGGCGGTCTGGGGTCAGGGCGCGCGGACGCGGTCATGGCGCCCGCCGGAGACGGGGCTCGACTGCGCTTCGCCGTGGAGGTGGCGATGAGGATCCCGTTGGTGGGCCGCAAACTCGAGAAATCGATGCAAGCCGATCTGACCCAAAGCCTGCCAGCGTTGCAGCGCTTCACCACCACCTGGATCGCCGAGAACCCCTGACGCTCGGCCGGTCGTCGTCAGTCCGCCAAAGCCGCGGGTTCGACGGCGACCAATTCGGTGAGGCCGCTGATGGTGAGGATCGGCATCAGGATCGGGTGGGCGATCAGGTTGATGTGGTCGGCGTGGGAGAACAAGGCATTGATGGCGGCGCTGTCGAGGTACTCGACGCCGCTGAGGTCGACGGTGAGCGGACCACCGCTCGCGGCTTCTCCGCTGATGTTGGTGAGGGCCTGCACGAAGTCGTCGATGTTGCTCAGATCGATCTCCCCGGCCGCGACCAACATCAGCTCCCCGTCGGCGCGGCGCGCGGTGTCGAGGGAGAGCGACGTGGGCATCATGTGATCCTCGCGGATAGGTGAACCGTGGTTCCGGCGGCATCAGGA
>NZ_LZJA01000026.1:0-9640 GCF_001666785.1 Mycobacterium sp. E3305
GCGCGCCGTGGCTGGCGTGTGGGTACCTGGTGGCGACGGCCGTCATCAGCGTGCTCGCCACGGCGGCGATCCGGGAGCAAGACCTGCACCTCTGAGCCCTCCGCGCAGTAGTCTCGTTCGCAGTCGGCAGCCGCGAGGAAGCGAGAAGAGATGACTGACGCGAACGTCGCCGGTTTCGAACCGCTGTACGACGAGGCCGAGCACGCCGGCCGGCGGATCCCGTGGGACATCGGCGGCCCGCAGCCGGCGGTGCAGCAGCTGGTGGCCTACGGCGGGATCCGCGGCGAGGTGCTCGATCCCGGCACCGGTCCCGGCCACCATGCCATTCACTTTGCGGCGCAAGGGTATTCGGCGACCGGCATCGACGACTCACCCTCGGCCATCGAGCAAGCCAAACGCAACGCGGAGCGGGCCGGCGTCCAGGTCGATTTCCAGGTGGCCGACGCCACCAAGCTGGAGGGGTTCGAGGGCCGCTTCGACACGGTGGTGGACAGCGCCTTTTATCACGTGTTCCTCAACGACGGGGTCGTCCAGACGCGGTACGCCCAGGCGCTGCACCGCGCCACCAAACCCGGAGCCCGGCTGTACATGTTCGAGTTCAGCCCCCACAACGTCAACGGCCTGCAGTGGACGGCCATCCCCGCCGATAACTTCGAGCGGGTGTTCGGTGCCAACGGATGGCGCATCGACTACCTGGGCGGCACGACGTATCAGGCCCGCTTCCTGAAGGAGACGTTCGACGCCATGAAGGAGTTCGCCTCCGAGCAGCAGGGCGAGATCCTGCAGCGGATGCGGCCGCTGGTGCACCGGCTGGGCGTCATCGACCCCCTTCTGGAGGACCACCGGGTGCACCTCCCGGTGTGGTCCGTGGTGGCCACCCGGTTGGACTGACCGCGGTTCACCGGGCGGGGGCGAGGAGCGATGGCCGGCACTCCGCAACTGCGCCAAGGGTTGTCGCAGCGCCAGCTCAGCATGATCGCCCTCGGTGGGGTGATCGGCGCCGGCCTGTTCGTCGGCTCCGGCGTGGTGATCAAGGACACCGGCCCCGCGGCGTTCCTGACATACGCGCTGTGCGGCCTGCTGATCGTCCTGGTGATGCGCATGCTGGGGGAGATGGCCGCGGCGAACCCGTCGACCGGATCGTTCGCCGATTACGCGGGCAGGGCGCTGGGCGGCTGGGCGGGCTTTTCGGTCGCCTGGCTGTACTGGTACTTCTGGGTGATCGTGGTCGGCTTCGAGGCGGTCGCCGGCGGGAAGGTCCTCAACTACTGGTTTCACGCCCCGCTGTGGCTGCTGTCGCTGGGCCTGATGATCTTGATGACCGCGACCAACCTGTTCTCCGTGTCGTCCTTCGGTGAATTCGAATTCTGGTTCGCCGGAATCAAAGTCGCGACCATCGTGGTCTTTCTCGGCATCGGCGCCGCGTTCGTCCTGGGCCTGGTGCCCGGCCATCCCGGCGGCCTGGGCAACCTCACCGCGCACGGCGGATTCTTTCCCAAGGGCGTGGGGGCCGTCTTCGCCGCGATCGTGGTGGTGATCTTTTCCATGGTGGGCGCCGAGATCGTCACCGTGGCCGCCGCCGAAAGCCGGGACCCCGAGCTCGCGGTGCAGAAGGCGACCAGGTCGGTGGTGGCGCGGATCGGCGTCTTCTTCGTCGGCTCGGTCTTTCTGCTGGTGGCGATATTGCCCTGGGACTCAGTGGAACTCGGTGCCTCGCCCTATGTGGCCGCGCTGCACCACCTGGGATTGCGCGGCGCCGACCAGGTGATGAACGCGGTGGTGCTCACGGCGGTGCTGTCCTGCCTGAACTCGGGGCTCTACACGGCGTCGCGCATGCTGTTCGTGCTCGCCGACCGCGGTGAGGCCCCGGCGCGATTGGTCAGGCTCAGCGGGCGGGGGGTTCCGCACATCGCGATCCTGTGCTCCTCGGCGGTCGGATTCGGTTGCGTCGTCATGGCGCGCGTCGCGCCCAACACCGTGTTCCTCTTCCTGCTCAACTCGTCGGGCGCCGTCATCCTGTTCGTCTACTGGCTGATCGCGCTGTCGCAGATCATCCTGCGCCGCCGCACCCCCGCCGCAAAGCTGCGGGTGAAGATGTGGTTCTTTCCGGTACTTTCCATCCTCACCCTCGCCGGAATCACCGCCGTGCTGGTGCAGATGGCGTTCGACCGCTCGGCGCGCAGCCAGCTCTGGCTCAGCCTGCTGTCGTGGGCCGTCGTGGTCGGGCTGTACGTCGTTGCCCGGGTCCGTAGCCGAATCGGTACTCGCCGCGCGATCGCCGCTGACGACTGACGTTCACACGCGGCGGGGTATCCGCATGTGCTCCTCGGCGCGATGCCATGTCAGTGTCGGGACGAATCGCTCGTCGGCCCAACTCGCCGACTGCACCCGCAGCCGTCCCCGCCAGTTCCTCATGATTTCGGCGTGCACGGGCCAACGGATGAATCGGCGTAAATCGCTTCCGTTGTTCCAGACCGATAGCGATCCACCGCGCCACTCGGCGGGTTTGCCCCACAGCCACAGCCCGACGGCGCCTTGCATAATCGGCCAACTTTCCGCCAGCTTCACACCTAGCTCGGCGACCTGCTGCCAATCCTTCTCCGATTCGGCGTGAAAGTCGGTGTAGCTCACCACGACCGGCAACCGGGTTGAGTCGCAGGGGCCCGGCAGCCAGTCGGTGCTGATGAGTCCGGCCCCTGGTGTGATCGGCGGCTGGCCGGCCGCCCCGTCGGTCGCTGGACGTCCATCGTCACCACGGACGGCGTCGGATCGGGTTGTGGTCATGGCGAGCTCCTATGTCGAATGGCGGTCGCGACGAGTGCGTAACGGTGCGATCGGCGGGCGCGGGTACGGGGAACACGTTAAATAATAAGCGAATGTAGATGATATGACGACGCTTATAATCTGGCAAACTCTATCATCACGACATGGGCCGAAAGTCGAACCGTCCAGATCTCGCGGCGATGCTCGTGCCGCTGGCCCGCCAAGCCGTAGCCGCCGAGCGGCCGGTGCTGGCGGCGCACGGCCTGTCGATGTGGGGTTACGTCATACTCGGCGCGCTTGACGGGTCGCCGATTCGCACGCAAGCGGCGCTCGCCGAGGCGGTCGGCGCCGACAAGACGCGCATCATTCCCACGCTCGACGAGCTGCAGGAGCACGGCTACATCGAACGCTCACCCGATCCCGACGACCGTCGCGCGCGCCTGCTTGCGATCACCGACGCCGGACGCTCGATCAGAAGTGCCGCGCAGCGCGACATTCGAGAAGCCGAGGAGCGCTGGCTTGGGCAGCTGTCCTCCAGCGACCGATCCGCTTTTCTGCGCGTGCTCAGCCAACTGGCGTCCGGTTGACCATGTCGAGCGCACGCCGTGCGGGTGTCGATTTGACCGACCTGGATCAGCCGCTTGCCCGGACGCCGGAGCCACGCGGGCGTGCGGGCAGCCACCTCACTCGGTCTTGGTCAGCAGCACCGCGTCCTCGAACGGCAGCCGCGCGAAAATCGGCCGCGCTCCGGGGCTGACGTGGGTCGCCGCTTCGGCCTTGCTGACGACCCGCGGGTCCGCGATGCCGAAGCTCTTGCCGTTGCGGCGCATCCGCCCGCCGCCCGCGGCTGTCAGGTTTTTCAGCCAGTCCCGGTCCGGGCCGTAGGTCAGCAGGATCGCGATCCCGGGCTTGCCGTCGACCTCCGCGCTGAAGACATTCACCGGGGTGCGGTACGGCTTGCCCGAGCGGCGGCCGACGTGTTCCACGATCGCGAAAGGCGGCAGCCAGCCGGCCCACAGCCGCTGCATCGGGTTGGTGACGCGACGGTTGAACCGGGCGAGACTCTGTGGCATCTGCATACCGCCATCCAACTCGCGGCAACCGCCCGGCATCAACCCAACTTTTCACACCGAACGGGTCTAGTGTCTGAACATGGGTGATTCGCCGGGTAACGAGGCGGCCCAGCGCGCCGACGAGCTCAAGCGCAGGGGTGAAGCCCTGGCTGCGCGCAAACCCATCACGCTCGAAGACGTCGAGCTCGCGACCGACCGCGCCAGGCACGCCCACGAGCGGGATCACGAGGCGCACCGCCGCGACCGGGACCGGCACTACGAGGCCGCCGTCGCCCACGAGCGCGCCGCCGAGGTGCACGAGCGGGCGGCCGACGAGCGCCTCGGGGACGTCGAGGCGCACCGGCGGGCGGCGGAAAAAGAGCGCGAAGCCGCCCGCCATCATTTCCAGGCCGCCCAGCAAGCCGGATCGCAGGGCGACGCCTGACCCGTCCTGCTACACCCTGTAGTTGTACCGGCCGCAGGGGCTGGGACACTGGTTGTCATGGGAAGCAGTGACCGGGCGACCGCGCACGCCGCGATGACGACGGCGTCGGCCCGGCTGTTCGCCGACGCCTGCGCCGTCATCCCCGGCGGGGTGAACTCCCCGGTGCGGGCGTTCACCGCGGTGGGCGGGACCCCGCGCTTCATCACCGAGGCCAACGGGTACTGGCTCACCGACGCCGACGGCAATCGCTACGTCGACCTGGTCTGCTCGTGGGGCCCGATGATCCTGGGGCACGCGCACCCCGCCGTCGTCGACGCCGTCACCCGGGCCGCCGCGTCCGGCCTGTCGTTCGGCGCCCCCACCCCGGCGGAGAGCCAGCTGGCCGCCGAGATCATCGGCCGGGTGGCGCCCGTGGAGCGGATCCGGCTGGTCAACTCCGGCACCGAGGCGACGATGAGCGCGATCCGGCTGGCCCGCGGGTTCACCGGCAGGCCCAAGATCGTCAAGTTCTCCGGCTGCTACCACGGCCACGCCGACGCGCTGCTCGCCGACGCGGGATCAGGCGTGGCGACGTTGGGGCTGCCGTCCTCGCCCGGGGTCACCGGCGCAGCGGCCGCCGACACGATCGTGTTGCCCTACAACGACGTTGACGCGGTGCGGCAGGCCTTCGCGGAGCTCGGCGACCAGATCGCCGCGGTGATCACCGAGGCCAGCCCCGGCAACATGGGCGTCGTCCCGCCCGCGGCCGGCTACAACGCCGCGCTGCGCGCGATCACCGCCGAGCACGGCGCGCTGCTGATCGTCGACGAGGTGATGACCGGCTTCCGGGTGAGCCGAAGCGGTTGGTACGGAATCGATCCGGTCGACGCCGACCTGTTCACCTTCGGCAAGGTGATGAGCGGCGGGCTGCCCGCGGCGGCGTTCGGCGGCCGCACCGAGGTGATGGAGCGGCTGGCGCCGCTGGGTCCGGTGTATCAGGCCGGGACGCTGTCCGGTAACCCGGTGGCGGTGGCCGCCGGCCTGGCGACGCTGCGCGCCGCCGACGCGGCCGTCTACGCCGCGCTGGACGCCAACGCCGACCGGCTGGCCGCCCTGCTCTCCGAGTCATTGACCAATGCGTCTGTGCCGCATCAGCTTTCACGGGCCGGCAACATGCTCAGCGTGTTCTTCACCGACGCGCCGGTGACCGACTTCGCCTCCGCGCGGGCCAGCCAGACCTGGCGCTATCCGCCGTTCTTCCACGCCCTGCTGGATGCGGGCGTCTACCCGCCCTGCAGCGCCTTCGAGGCCTGGTTCGTCTCGGCGGCGCTGGACGACGCGGCGTTCGACCGGATCGCCGAAGCCCTGCCCATCGCGGCCGAAGCGGCCGCCCAGGAGGACAAGCCCTGATGGCCGATCAAACGCGAGTCCACGTGGTGCGCCACGGCGAGGTGCACAACCCGAGCGGCGTCCTCTACGGACGGCTGCCCGGATTCCACCTGTCCGACAAGGGTCGCGAGCAAGCGGCCGCGGTCGCCGACGCGCTGGCCGGCCGGGACATCGTCGCGGTGGTCGCCTCCCCGCTGCAGCGGGCCCAGGAAACCGCAGCGCCGATCGCCGCCAAGCACGACGTGGCCGTGGACACCGACCACGACCTGATCGAATCGGCGAACTTCTTCGAGGGCCGCCGCGTCGGCCCGGGTGACGGCGCCTGGCGCGACCCGCGGTTCTGGTGGCAGCTGCGCAACCCCTTCACCCCGTCGTGGGGTGAGCCGTACGCCGAGATCGCCGCGCGGATGACGACCGCGGTGGACAAGGCCCGCGCGCGTGCGGCCGGCCGCGAGGTGGTGTGCGTCAGCCACCAGCTGCCCGTGTGGACGCTGCGGCTGCACCTCACCGGCAGGCGGCTGTGGCACGACCCGCGCAGGCGGGAGTGCGGGCTGTGCTCGATCACCACCCTGGTGTACGAGGGCGACCGGCTGGCCGACGTCGAGTATCGGGAGCCGGCGGCGCTTTGATCGCATGGCGACTGGCGATGGCGGGGGCCGTGGTGACGACCCTCGTTGCGGGCTGCTCGTCCGGTCGTGACGCGGTGGCCCAGGGCGGCACCTTCGAATTCGTCTCGCCGGGCGGGAAGACCGACATCTACTACGACCCGCCGTCGGCCCGCGGCCGCCCCGGCCCGCTGACCGGCCCCGACCTGGCCGACCCCGCCCACCCGCTGTCGCTGAACGACCCGATCTTCGCCGGCCGGGTCGTCGTCATCAACATCTGGGGCCAGTGGTGCGGCCCCTGCCGCGCCGAGGTCGGCCAGCTGCAGCAGGTCTACGACGCCACCCGCGACGCCGGGGTGTCGTTCCTGGGTATCGACGTGCGCGACAGCAACCGGCAGGCCGCGCTGGACTTCGTCAACGACCGCCACGTGACGTACCCCTCGATCTACGACCCCGCGATGCGCACCCTGATCGCGTTCGGCGGCAAGTACCCCACCACAGTGATCCCTTCCACGCTCGTCCTGGACCGCCAGCACCGGGTCGCGGCGGTGTTCCTGCGCGAACTGCTGGCGGCCGACCTGCAACCCGTGGTGCAGAAGCTGGCCCGCGAGTGACCGGATTCACCCAGATCGCCGCCGCCGGACCGCTCCTGGTGGCCCTCGGCGTGTGCCTGCTGGCGGGGCTGGTGTCCTTCGCCTCCCCGTGCGTGGTGCCGCTGGTGCCCGGCTACCTGTCCTACCTGGCCGCCGTCGTGGGCGTCGACGAGCAGCCCCTGCCCGGCCAGGTCAAAGCGCCGCCGTCGGCGCGGTGGCGGGTCGCGGGCTCGGCGGCGCTGTTCGTCGCCGGATTCACCACGATCTTCGTGCTGGGCACGGTCGCGGTCCTCGGGATGACGACCACGCTGATCACCAACCAGCTGCTGCTGCAGCGGGTCGGGGGCGTGCTGACGATCGTGATGGGGCTCGCCTTCGTCGGCCTGATCCCGGCACTGCAACGCCAGGCCCGGTTCAGCCCGCGCCAGCTGACGACCGTCGCCGGGGCGCCGCTGCTGGGCGCGGTCTTCGCGTTGGGCTGGACGCCGTGCCTGGGGCCGACGCTGGCCGGCGTGATCACCGTGGCCTCGGCCACCGACGGCGCGAGCGTGGCCCGCGGGATCGTCCTGGTGATCGCGTACTGCCTGGGGCTGGGCATACCGTTCGTGCTGCTGGCGTTCGGCTCGGCCGGCGCCGTGGGCGCCCTGGGCTGGCTGCGGCGCCACACCCGGGCCATCCAGGTTTTCGGCGGCGCGCTGCTGATCGCCGTCGGTGTCCTGCTGGTCAGCGGGGTGTGGAACGACTTCGTCTCCTGGCTGCGCGACGCGTTCGTGTCCGACGTGAGGCTGCCGATCTGATGGCGAGACTCCTTGCCTGGGGGCGCAACACCTGGCGCGCGTTGACCTCGATGGGCACCGCGCTGGTGCTGCTGTTCCTGCTCGCGCTGGGGGCGATACCCGGGGCGCTGCTGCCGCAGCGCAGCCTCAACGCCGGCAAGGTCGACGACTACCTGAAGGCCCACCCGGTCATCGGGCCGTGGCTGGATCGGCTGCAGGCGTTCAACGTTTTCTCCAGCTTCTGGTTCACGGCCGTCTACGTGCTGCTGTTCGTGTCGCTGGTCGGCTGCCTGACGCCGCGGATGATCGAGCACGCCCGCAGCCTGCGCGCCACCCCCGTGGCCGCCCCGCGCAACCTCGCCCGCCTGCCCAAGCACGCCAGCGCGCAGCTGCCGGCCGACCCCGACGAGCTGAACGCCCTGGCGAACAACATCACCGGCCGGCTGCGCGGCTGGCGCACCGCCATCCGACACCCCGACGACGACGAGGCCGGCCTGGTCGAGGTGTCCGCCGAGAAGGGCTACCTGCGCGAATTCGGCAACATCGTCTTCCACTTCTCGTTGCTGGGCCTGCTGGTCGCGGTGGCCGTCGGGAAGCTTTTCGGCTACGAGGGCAACGTCATCGTCATCGCCGACTCCGGCCCGGGCTTCTGCTCGGCCTCGCCGGCCGCGTTCGACTCGTTCCGCGCCGGCAACACCGTCGACGGCACGTCGCTGAATCCGATCTGCATCCGGGTCAACGACTTCCAGGCGCACTACCTGCCGTCGGGGCAGGCCACCTCGTTCGCCGCCGACATCGACTACCAATCGGGCGGCGATCTCACGGCGAACACCTGGCGGCCCTACCGCCTGGAGGTCAACCACCCGCTGCGAATCGGCGGCGACCGGGTGTACCTGCAGGGCCACGGCTACGCGCCCACCTTCACCGTGAGGTTCCCGGACGGGCAGACGCGCACGTCGACCGTGCAATGGCGGCCGGACAACCCGCAGACGCTGCTCTCGTCGGGGGTGGTGCGCATCGACCCGCCCGCCGGCAGCTATCCCAACGCCGCCGACCGCCGCCAGCACGAGATCGCGATCCAGGGCCTGCTGGCGCCGACCGAGCAGCTCGACGGCACCCTGTTGTCGTCGCGTTTCCCGGCCCTGAACGCCCCGGCGGTGGCCGTCGACATCTACCGCGGCGACACCGGGCTGGACACCGGCCGGCCGCAGTCGCTGTTCACGCTGGATCCGCGACTGATCCAGCAGGGCCGGCTGACCAAGGAGAAGCGGGTCAACCTGCGGGCCGGACAGGAGGTCCGGATCGAGGCGGGCCCGGCGGCCGGCACCGTCGTCCGCTTCGACGGCGCCGTGCCGTTCGTCAACCTGCAGGTCTCCCACGACCCAGGGCAGATCTGGGTGCTCGTTTTCGCCATCACGATGATGGCCGGCCTGCTGGTGTCGCTGCTGGTGCGCCGCCGCCGGGTGTGGGTCAGGCTCACTCCGGGGACCGGTACGGTGAACGTCGAGTTGGGCGGGCTGGCCCGCACCGACAACTCCGGGTGGGGCGACGAGTTCGAGCGGTTGACCGAGCGGGTGCTGGACGGCCTGGGTCGGCCCGACGTCGCGGAGGCGGTCAAGCCCCCCGCGTCCAGAAGGAGTTCTGAGGTGGACGTCAAATGAACACACTGCACGTCAACGTCGGGCTGGCACGCTACTCCGACTGGGCGTTCACGTCGGCGGTGGTGGCGCTCGTCATCGCGTTGCTGCTGCTGGCCTTCGAGCTGGCGTACGCAGGCGGCCGCCGTGTCGACCGGCGCGAGCGGGTGTTGGCCGGCGCGGTCGCCTCGGACAGCGTCACCCCCGGCATCGTCGAGGACGTCCCCGGGCGGCCGCTGGACGAGCGCGTCGGGCGGGCCGGGCTGGCCGTGGTCTACCTCGGCATCGGACTGCTGTTCGCCTGCATCGTGCTGCGCGGCCTGGCCACCGTGCGGGTGCCGTGGGGCAACATGTACGAGTTCATCAACCTGACCTGCATGTGCGGGCTGCTCGCCGGGGCG